>CASFBV010000117.1 GCA_949293065.1 uncultured Mycoplasma sp. | reverse complement strand
TGACCTTTGTCATCTGTGTAGTAGTTTCCAGTAAATGTTACACCAGGAGCTGTTGTATCACGTTTAACTAATCTATTACCTGATGCTGAAACTAAAATGTTTCCTTGAGCATCTCTATAGAATTCATCAAAGTAATTTAATTTTACAGAAACTCCTAGGTAGTTTTTACCAGCATCTGGTTTTAGTGATAAGTTTTGTAAAACTGCATAACCATCTAATCCATATGATGCTGATTCAGCTTTACCTACGTTAACTAATCTCATTGAGTTTCAATCAACATTAACTTGATCAGCATGAACTTTAAATCCAAATGCTCTTGATTGCTCTGAAGGTGTGTGGTTATCATCTTTTAGAACATATCCATTGTCATTTGTATCTGATGAGATGTATTGTTGTTTTACTCTTAGAGCAACAATTACATAATCATTTACTGTCAATCCTAAATCTAGGTTTGAAATAGGTTCATCAGATGGGTATGATTTTCACACTCCATATTTTTCATCGCTTGCAGCATAATCTCCAATTTTTGCAGCAGAAGTTGCTTCTTGATATTCACTATCACTTAATTGGTGATCTGCAACATAGTATGTTAATTCTAATGCTTGTTTTTCATCAGCAGTTAAATCTGTTGAATTTAAGAAATCATTAAATGATTGTTTTGTTCCATTTGAATCAATGTTAACAATGAATGCTCCATCATTTTGGTAGAACAATGGTTGGTTGTTTTCATCCATAAATCTAATTGCAATTGTTTTACCGATTAATGGGTTAGTAATTTCTGTTGAAACATGAACTTTAATATCTGGAGTTGAAAGAATGTATCCATTTGCTTGTTCAGCATCATCGTGGTAAACAACATAATTTTCATCTGCTGATTGTAGAGCAACAGCAAAGTATTTACCTTTCATTTCTCCGTTTAATTTTGTATATTCACTAATTCCTTTACCTGGAACTCAAACTTTATTATCTTGTAAGAAGTCAGCTTGCTCATCAACTTTGTATAACATTTTGAAAATTCCATCTGTTGAATATGGATTCATCATTTTGTTAAATGTTGCTGTATTTGACGTATGTAATGTCAAGTTTGAAGATGAACCATTTACTACAAAGTTTGAAGCAATAAATGGAGTTAATTTATTTGCATTAATATATCCTTTAACTTCTGTGTTGTTTGTATCTGTAATTAATTGAACTTGAGGTGCTGCATTTGGATCATCTGCTGGAATTATTTTTCCATCAACTGATAATTGAATTGGACTATCTAATGTTGCATTAACATCTTGATTAATTTCATATCTTGCTTTAATGCTTTCACGTCTAATTATTCAATTTGTTTCATCAATAGCTCCATCTAATTCAACCAATTTATTGATAAAGTCATCTTTTGTATATCAATTTGTTCCATCAACTGTATATTTAATTTGAACAATTCCTTCAACTGGCATTTGACCTGCATCAACAATTTGTTGAATTGCAGCTGATTCATCAATTCCTAAGTTTTTAGTATTTCCTGTTAGAACAATTGAATCTAATCAAGCAGATTCAAGTTTTAATGTAACAGTAATTTGTGATGCATCCAATTTAATTGGATCTGAATGTTTTGGATCAGTTTGTGAAGCATTTTCAAAAATGAATCCATCTTGAACTACAAATCTTACTCAGTAATGTTTATGAGCATCAATTGGGTTTGCTGTTGGAGTTTTTGATCAACCATCTGGTGAAGGTTCACTATTTGGATCATTTGGATCTTGAGCAACTGAGTTAAATTCAGCTGTTATTCCTTTTGGCAATGATTTAATTCATGAATCATAATTTGTAATTGAATATGATGTTTGATCACCTTGAACTTTTAGATTATCAAACATTCATGTTGGAGTTGTTGCATCAATGCTGTGGATATAAACTTTGAATGAAGCACTATCTGTAAATTCTTCTTTATTAATTGTTGCAAATTTATCTGTTGACAATTGGAACTCAGGTGAACCATCTGGTAGTAATGGGTTATCAACAATTACATATTTAGCTAACACTTTGTTTGTTCCTAAATTTTGTCTTGATGATTGTAGTGCTTTTTGCATTTCATCTAATGACATTCATGTTTTACCATTAATTGAAATATTATTAATTGAGTAAACAATTTGAATGTTTGCTTTTGCAAGTTTATCATCTGTTTCAGGAACGCCTGTTTTGTTATCTTCTTTTACTTGATTTAGAATTTCTTGCTCTGTTGATTTTAGAGAATCAATATTAGTAATATTAATTGTTGTACCTTCAAAGTGAAGTTTTTCTAAATATGATAAGTTTGTTTTAATTGTAATTGGTAATAGAATGTTTAGAGGAACTTTTGTTGGGTTTGAATTATTTTGAATTGTTCCAGCATTATCTACAACAATTTCAACTGAATCTTTTCATTCATCTCTTACACTAAATCTAATAAATAATTGGTTACTACTATTTAATGAATTAATGTTATCTAATGAAACTCAATTATCTCCTGTTGTTGAACCTGGAGCTTGGAATTCAGGTGTTACACCTAATGATTTTAAAATATTAATAATTTGTTGGTATGATCTTCCAGTAAATTCACCATCTGATGTTGAACCTTTCATACCTGGAGGAGTTATTCCTGAAATTGAAGCTGATGTTGAACCAACAGCAAATGATGTAGGTTCTGTTTTAAGAACTTCAATTCAAGCTGATAAATCAATTTTTGTTTTAACAT
>CASFBV010000116.1 GCA_949293065.1 uncultured Mycoplasma sp. | reverse complement strand
TTTTCTTCATTTTTTATAATTCCCAATTCTTTTGCAATTGCTTTTGCTGTGTTTAAATGATCACCTGTAATCATAATTGGTTTAATTCCAGCAGAAATACATTCTTTAATAGAAATTTTTACTTCTTCTCTTGGTGGATCTATCATTCCAATTAAACCAATAAATTCTAAACTATGTTCATATTCTTCATGATTTAAATCTTCACCTACATGTCCTTTAATTTCTTTTTGAGCTACTGCTAAAACCCTGATAGCTTTATCAGATCAAGCATTGTTAATTAATTTAACTTTTTCTAAATCTAAATTTTTACATTTTGAAAAAACAACATCAGGCGCTCCTTTAACAATTAAAATTTGTTTCCCATCAATAATATTAATTGTTGACATTAATTTACGATCTGAATCAAAAGGAATTTCCCCAATTCTTTGATATTCATTTTTAATGTTTAAAATTGAAACATTATTTTTAAGGGCTAGTTCTAAAATTGCAATTTCTGTTGGATCTCCAATTGGAGCTTTTCTTTGACTTTCGTTTGGATTTTCATCAACTACACCATCTGTACATAATGATGCTTTAATTAACATATCTTTTTTTAATCCTTTAATATGTTTAGAATCAACTAATTCATTATCATCTTCAAAAGTTCATGCTTTAACTACTGTCATTTTATTCATAGTTAATGTTCCTGTTTTGTCAGAACAAATTACTGATGTTGATCCTAATGTTTCAACAGATGGAAGTTTTTTAATAAGGGCATGTTTTTGTGTCATCTTTTTAACACCAATTGAAAGAACAATTGTAACAATCGCAACCAATCCCTCAGGCAATGAAATTGCAGCTAATGAAATAGATAATAAAATCGCTGATTGTAATGCTGCTACCTTATCAGAAACATTAATAATGTCTTCAACAACTAATAATGTAAATAGGAATGTTAAAATTGTTAAAATAATTCCAAAAATACCCAATACTTTTCCAAGTTTTTCTAATTTCAATTGCAATGGGGACAACATGCCTTCACTATTATTTAATAAATCTGCAATCTTACCTATTTCAGTGTGATTTCCAATTCCACATACAATTCCATAACCTTTACCATTTAAAACATTTGTTCCAGAAAAAATTTTGTTTTTTTGATCTCCAATTGGCGAATTTGGAGCAGGTTTAAAATCAGCATCTTTTAATACCTCTGTAGATTCTCCTGTTAAAACTGCTTCTGATATTCTTAAATGTGAATCTGAAAATAATATTGCATCTGCACTAATTGCATCTCCGGCTTCAACAATAATAATATCTCCGATAACAACTTCTGATGAAGGAATTTGTTTTATCTTACCTTCCCGCAATACTTTTGTCGTAGGTGAAGACATTTTTTCTAATTCATCTATAGCATTTGAACTTTTTCGCTCTTGAATTGTTCCAAATAAAGAATTAATAATGTCAATCGATAATAATACTCCGGCTTCAACATAAGAAAGAATATATGTGTCAGACCCTTTAACATTTTCATAAATAGCTAATGCAAGACCAATAAGACCTGTAACAACTAATAACAATGACATCATTTCACAAAAAATAGTTTTAAGAAAAGTTACAATAAAAGATTCTCTTTTTGCTTTTACTAGTATATTTTTTCCAAATTTTTCTCTTCTAACTAAAACTTCTTGTTCAGTTAAACCTGTTTTATGATCAGTATTTAAATACGACTGCAATTCTTCTTCTGAAAAACTTTGCGATTTAGATTTTGATGTTTTCATAATATATGAAATATATTTTATATTATTTATATAAAATATTTAAAATATTTATAATTGTCAAAAATTATTCTTGTTTTAATTTGTCTTTATGGAATGATTTGAGAATTTCGATGTCTTGTTGGATTGGTCTTAATAATTCTTGCAACTGTTCTAATTGTTTTTTGCTAAATCCATCATTGTTTTGCATATTTTTAAATTCTCCTTCTACTTTTAATTCTCATTTAGTTCCAGCAATTGGATTATCAAAATTTCCACTAATCACCGTTGTTTTTATTTTATCACTGTTTTTGATAAATGATAAAACCAAAGATTTAGTCATATTTTTCACCTTCCATTTATATATGCGAAAAAATGACTAAAAACGCCAAAAAAATAAAAAAATTCTTACTTTTTCCACATTTTAGTGTGGAAAACTAAATAAATGTGGAAAAAATATTTATATATTATTCTATTTAAAAAATTAAATTTTATTTATCAAGTTCTTCAATTCTGGATTGATGTCTTCCGCCTTCATATTTTGAATTAAAAAACTCATCAATCATTTTTTCAGCTTGATTAATAGAAATTTGTCTTCCTCCAAATAATAAAATATTTGCATTATTGTGTTCTTTTGCTAATCTTGCATCTTCAACCGAGGTAATTCTGGCTCCTCTAATGCCTTTAAATCTATTAACACTATAAGAAATACCTAATCCTGTTCCGCATACACCAATTCCATATGAACCTTTGTCATTTAAAACACTTTGTGCTAATCTTTTGCCATATTCTGCATAAGAAACTGATTCTTTATTATTTGTAGTTCCTAAATCTACTACTTCAAATCCTTTTTTAGTTAAATATAGTTTTATTAGATCTTTCAGATCAAATCCACCATGATCACTGCTTAAATAAACTTTTTCTTTCATTATCTTAATCTCTTTCCATCTTTTGTATCAATAATAATCGAAGGAACATTTGAACCTTTTCCAAAATCAAAATATTTAAGATTTGGAAATACTTTTTTTGCTTCTTCAATATCTTCTATTATACTCTCATTAGAAATATTAGCTGATGAAAGATAAAAAGGACCTTCATCATTAATAAAATTCAATAATTCTTTATTGTTGGGCATTCTATAAGCTTGATTATTAATAATTAAAGTAACATTCCCAGGTCAATATTTTTCAATATAATTTTTATGAATAGATGATAAACTTTCCATGTGTTCTAATTGCTGGATCGAACCCACGACAATAACTAATGGCTTACTTAAATCTCTTTTCTTTAATTCATAAATTTTAGATTTAACAACCTTATTAACTTTTCCACCAATACCTAAAACAGTGTCTGTGGTTGTTATAAAAATATCACTATCTTTTAAATGCATTTGGTTTCCTTTTCTTATTATTTTTAGGTTTTGAAAATTTGCCAATTTGCTTTTTAATATTTCTTCGTTTTGCATCACCTTTTAAAACAACAGAGGGTTCTGGTGATAAATTAATTTTTTTATATTTATGTTTATCTTCTAATAAATAATAAGCAATTATTTTTGACATTTCATCATGAGAAAATTTTCTAATTAATTCATCTTCTAAATAAGATGGATCTTCTTCATCAATTGAATCTAATATTTTTTTAAATTTACTATCGATATTTTCTCTTCATTTTTTAAACACCTCATCATCTGACGGAACAAATGTTTCTTTAATTTGGGAATTAGTTTTAATTTTAATTTCATTTAAATGTTCAATTTCATCAGGTTTAACAAATGATAAAGAATATCCTTTATTGCCATTTCTTCCAACACGTCCTATACGATGAGTGTAATACTCAATTTCCTGTGGTAAATCAAAATTAATAATTCATTCAATATGATCAATGTCAATTCCTCTTGCAACAACATCGGTTGCTACTAAAATGGATTTTTTTTGACTTCTAAATTGATTCATTAAGTAATTTCTTTCACTTTGTTGAATATCTCCATGTAAAGCTATTGAATCAAAACCTATTTTTTTAAGAGCTTCGCTTAATTCACTTGCTCTTCTCTTTGTTCTTCCAAAAATAATTAATGACTTAGGATTATAGAATTGCAATAACTTAACTAAGGTCATGAATTTATTTTTTTCTTTAACAACAATATATTCTTGTTCAATATTGTTTGATGTTTTTAAACCTGAGGAAATTGAAATATTTTTATGACTTTCATTAACAATCATTGAAGCTAATTTTTTTATTTTTTCATTAAATGTTGCTGTTAAAAAAAAGTTTTGTCTTTCCTTTGGCAAAAAAGAAATAATAGATTCAATATCTTCTTTAAAACCCATATTCAATAATTCATCTGCTTCATCTAATGTAAATGTTTTTACATTATTTAATTTAATTCTTTTAGATGTTAAATAATCATTTATTCTTCCTGGTGTCCCAATTAAGATGTTGGGTTTTGATGACAATTGTTTTGCTTGTTTATCATATGAAACTCCACCTAAAATTAAAGCAATCCTTGGATTTAAATATTTTCCTATTTTTAAAAATTGGTCATAAATTTGTTTTGCTAATTCTCTTGTGGGAGCTAAAATTACATGCTCTATATCTTTTGAATCTGAATTCAAATTATTCAAAATTGGAATACCAAAAGCCGCTGTTTTTCCTGTTCCTGTTTGAGCCTGTCCTAAAATATCAAAACCATCAAAAGCAAATGGTATAACTTGCTCTTGAATAGGTGACATATTTTCAAATCCAATCTCATTAAGTGATTTTAATAACTCAGGATTTAATTTTGATAATTCAGAAAATTTCATAGTTATCTAATTATAAAAAATAAACTTTTATATATTTAAAATGAATTAAATTTTATAAAATTTAAATAATTATGAAATTGTTCCAAAAAAGCAAAGAAAAACAAGCAGCAAAATTTGAAAAAGAAACAATTAAAGAAGAAAATGCTGTTAAAAAAAGAGAAGAAAAAAGAAAAAGAAAATCCATTAAAGAAATGGCTTTTAAATCTGCTGAATTCAGAGAAGCTGAATTTCTTCTAAAAAAAATTAATTATTTAGGAAAATCAATTCAAAACCTTACAGATGAACAATTAAAAAATAAAACAAGATTTTTTAAACAAAGATTGGAAAGAGGTGAGACTCTTGAAGATATTAAAATAGAAGCTTTTGCTGTAGCAAGAGAAGCAACATATAGAGTTTTAGGTAAAAGACCTTTTGATGTTCAAATTTTAGGTGGTCTTATTTTAGATATGGGTTCTGTTGCTGAAATGAAAACGGGCGAAGGTAAAACAATTACTTCCATTGCTCCTATATATTTAAATGCATTAGATGGAAATGGAGTAATCGTTTCAACAGTTAATGAATATTTAGCAGAACGTGATTCTGAAGAAATGGGAGAAGTATTTAGATGATTAGGGCTTACAGTTGGATTGAATAGAGCTGACATGTCACCAATTGCAAAAAAACAAGCTTATGCTTGTGATATTACTTATTCAGTTCATTCTGAATTAGGATTTGATTATTTAAGAGACAATACTGTTAAACGTATAGAAGAAAAAGTTCAAAGAGGGTTGAATTTTGCACTTATTGATGAGGTAGATTCTATTTTAATTGATGAAGCTAAAACACCTTTAATTATTTCTGGTGGAGAGGAAAACGAATCATCACTCTATACAAATGCAGATTTATTTGTTAAATCATTAGTTGAAGGAGATTATTTTATAGATAAAGAAACTCAAGGAATTTCCCTAACCTATAAAGGTGTTGAAAAAGCGAACAAATGATATAAAACAGACAACCTATACAAAATTGAAAACACTGAAATTGTTCATAGAATACAAAATGCTTTAAGGGCTAATTTAGTTATGAAAAAAGATTTTGAATATGTTGTATTAAAAGGAAAAATTGAATTAGTTGATCAATTTACTGGACGTATTATGGAAGGTCGTTCATATTCAGAAGGATTACAACAAGCTATTCAAGCTAAAGAAGGTGTTGAAATTGAACCCGAAACTAAAACATTAGCAACTATTACATATCAAAACTTTTTCCGTATGTTTAAAAAACTATCTGGAATGACAGGAACAGGAAAAACAGAAGAACAAGAGTTTATTAATACATATAACATGAGAGTAAATGTTGTTCCAACAAATAAACCAATTCAAAGAATTGATCATGAAGATCAAATTTATTTAACTATGACTGCTAAATATAAAGCATTAGTTAAAGAGATAAAAAAAATTCACGCAAAGGGACAACCAATTTTAGTGGGAACAACACAAGTTGAAGAATCTGAATATTTACACAAAATGCTACTTGCAGAAGGATTGCCACACACAGTTTTAAATGCTAAGCAAAATGCAGAAGAAGCTGAAATAATTAAACAAGCAGGAATTCTTGGTGCTATAACAATTGCTACAAATATGGCAGGTCGTGGAACAGATATTAAACTAGGTGAAGGAGTAAAAGAAGTTGGCGGACTGTATGTATTAGGAACAGATAAATCAGAATCAAGAAGAATTGATAACCAATTAAAAGGTAGATCTGGACGTCAAGGTGATGTTGGAGAATCTAAATTTTTCTTATCTATTGAAGATCGATTAATTCAAAGATTTTCCCTACAAGATAAATGAAAAGAAATTTTTAAAAATTTTGGAGAAGAAAAAATTACAGGAGGGCAAATAGTTAAGGCTTTTGAAAGAGCACAACAAAAAATAGAAGGATTTAACTACGATTCAAGAAAAAGTATTTTAAGTTATGATGATGTGGTTAGAAAACAAAGAGAATTGCTTTATCAACAAAGAGATTTAATTTTACAGTTAAACAATCTTTCACATATTGTGGAAAAAATGATTGTTAATGTTTCAAAACAATTAATGTTTGCCAAAGATGTCACTCAAGATAGTGGGGCTATTGATTATAAAATATTAGCTGATACTATTAACCAAGTCTTTTTGAACCAAATTCCTGACAATCAAAAAATTAAGGAAAATAAAATTAAAAATATTCCAGTTGATATGCTTCCTGAATTTTTTGAAAGAAAATTTTTAAAAATATTTAAACAAAATGAAGAACTAATAAATGAAAAAGGTTCAACTAAAGCGTTTCAATCATTTTTAAGAGAAAATATTTTAAATAGTTTAGATTATTATTGACAAGAACATATTAATATTATGGAAAAATTAAGATCATCAACTAATGTTGTTCAATACTCTCAAAAAAATCCATATCAAATATATACTGAGGAAGGAACTAATAAATTTAATGAAATGGTGGATTTAATAGCTTTTGCTTCAATTGGAAATATTTTTGGAAAAATAACCGGATTTACAAGAAACATTAAGTCACAATCGGATATTTCTAGAGAAGATTTAATGAGAAGAACTATTGCTGAAAAAATGTCACAAATGACTAAAGAAGAATTTGAAAAATTCATGAAAAATAATCAAACATTTAATATGGAATTCGAGTTTGAAAATGAAATTCAAAAAGAATTACTTGAACTAGATTTAGCTATTGCTGGATTCGGAAAAAACAAAAACTAAATAAATGATAAAAAGTCTATAATGCCAGGAAAAATTATTTCTAATTCTTGTCCTTTATTTTCAACTTCATTTAATGAAATAAAATTTTCATTATCATAATCAATATTATTTACATCAATCATAAAAATTCTAGATAAAGATTTAAACATAATTATGTAAAAAGCTTTGCCTCCATATTCATCAATCATTTTCAAATGATTATGTTGATGAGGTTTAATATTTTTGAAATACAATTTATTTTCATCTGTAGATTTTGCTTCAAATGTAATATATTGTCCTTTATAAATTCCATAATAATCAACTGTTGATTTACTTTTAATAAACGAAGTATTTAATCTTAATATATTATTGTCTTTGTCACTTTTAATCACTTTATCAAATTTAATATCTAAATTATTTTTAATAAAAAATGCAACTTTATTAGTTGAGTAATAACTAATAGTTTTATTAATAATTTTTTCTAATAACATTCCTCTATTTTTATAGTTAATTAATAATTTTTCATCACTCATGAAAACTCCTTAATATATAATTTTGAGCTCAACAAACCTAATTATTATTTTAAAATCCAAGAATTTTTACTATTATTAATTATATCAAAAAAACTGAAAATGTGTATAATTATACATTGGAAAATGATTTAAAAGAGGTAAAGATATGGCAGAAAAAAAAGAAAAACTAACAAAATCAGAATTAATTTCTAAAATTGCTGAAATTGTTGAATTACCAAAAAAAGATGTTGACCTAACAGTTAATACATTGATTTCAATTATCATTTCAGAAATGCAAATTGGACATGAAATTACAATTCCAGGTTTAGGAACATTTGTTAAAAAACATAAAGCAGAAAGAGTTGCTAAAAATCCTTTAACAGGACAAAGAGTTTTAATTCCTGGTAAAAACGTTCCAAAATTTAAAGCAGCTAAAAACTTAAAAGATGCAGTTGGATTAACAAAATAATTCAATGTAAAATATACAATAAACTCTTTTGTAAAAAAGAGTTTTTATTTATAATAAATTTATGGATAAAAGTAAGATTAGAAACTTTGCAATTATAGCTCATATTGATCATGGTAAAAGCACATTAGCTGACCGTCTTTTAGAATTTACAAACACAATTGAATCCAGAGAATTAAATGCTCAACATTTGGACACAATGGACTTAGAAAAAGAACGTGGAATAACAATTAAATTAAACGCTGCTCAAATTGAATATAAAGACTATGTATTTCATCTAATAGATACTCCGGGTCATGTTGATTTTACTTACGAAGTTTCAAGATCGTTGGCTGCTTGTGAGGGTGCTTTATTATTAGTTGATGCAACACAAGGAATAGAAGCACAAACTTTATCTAATGTTTATTTAGCTTTAGATAATAATTTAGAAATTATTCCTATAATTAACAAAATTGATCTTCCTTCAGCAGATCCTGAACGTGTTAAAAAAGAAATAGAAGATGTTATTGGTATACCTGCTGAAGATGCTGTTTTAATTTCTGCAAAAAATGGGATTGGAATAGATAAAGTATTTGAAGCTATTGTGGAGAAAATACCAGCACCAAAAGATTGTGATGATAGCAAACCTTTAAAGGCCTTGGTTTTCGATTCCTATTTCGATCCTTATCGAGGAGTTGTTATTCTAACCAGAATATTTGATGGACAAATTAAAGTAGGTGATGAATTTACATTTATGTCAACAGGAAAAAAATTTCATGTTACAGAGTTAGGAGTTAAAAAACCACATGAAATTAAAAGAGAACAACTAGTTGCTGGTGAAGTTGGATGAATTGCTGCATCAATCAGAGATGCAAAAGATGTTTCTGTTGGAGACACCATTACATTAGTTGAAAATCCAACAGAACAAGCTTTGCCAGGATATAAAAAATTAAATCCTGTGATTTTTTGTGGTTTTTATCCAATTGATACAATGGATTATGACAAAATGAAAGATGCCTTAATTAAAATATCTCTTTCAGATTCATCAATAACATATGAACCAGAAACTTCAAAAGCATTAGGGTTTGGATTTAGAATTGGATTTTTAGGTTTATTACATATGGAAATTTTGAAAGAAAGACTAGAAAGAGAGTTTAATATTTCAGTTATTGCAACAACACCTTCAGTTGAATTTGAGGTTTATAGAACAAATGGAAAAATGGATCTAATTGCAAACCCAACTGATTTTCCTGATAAAAGCAATATAGATCACATCAAAGAGCCGTTCATTAGAGCAACAATTTTAGTAAATAATGAATATATCGGTCAAATAATGGAGTTATGTCAAAATAAAAGAGGAATTTACAAAGATTTAGAATACATTGATAACAATAGAAGAAAAATAATTTATGAATTACCATTAGTGGAAATTATTTATGATTTTTTTGATAAATTAAAATCAGTTTCGAAAGGTTATGCTTCATTTGATTATGAAATGATTGAAACAAGAGAAAGTGATTTAGAAAAAGTTGATATTCTTTTAAATGGCGAAAAAATTGATGCTTTTAGTTTTATTGTGCATAAAGATTTTGCTTATACAAGATCAAGAGATTTAACTAAAAAATTAAAAGAAGTAATACCACGTCAAAATTTTGAAGTTCCAGTTCAAGCAGCTATTGGAGCAAAAATTATTGCCAGAGAAACTATTAAAGCTTATAGAAAAGATGTTACAGCAAAATTATATGGTGGAGATGTTACTAGAAGAATGAAATTACTAAATAAACAAAAAGAAGGTAAAAAAAGAGCTAAAGCCTTTGGTAAAGTTGAAGTCCCACAAGAGGCATTTTTAGCAATTTTAAAAACAGATGATAAATAGCACAATTTCATTATTATGAAAAGTAAAAAAAATTATTTTCAGTTTATTAGGTGGAGTAATATTATCTGCTCCAATTGCATTAGTAGTTTCTTGTTCTTCTTCTTCATCATCTTCTTCTGATATTACATCCCCTATTTTTACATGTGACCAAAATCAAGATATTATGGAGACAGATTATGGTTATTGATGACAAAATATTCTCATTCAAAAAGGGCCAAATGTAAATAGCATTGAAATTAAAATAAAAATTCTTTCAGGTACATTCTCATGTGATGGGAAAGTGGCACCAATACTTTTAGTGCAGGTTCTTATTTTACAATATACAAAGCAAATAAACAAGGCGCATCATATCCTCTATATGATGAAATCATTGCTCAGGATGGCGAAGTTCAATTTCAAGCAACAGCAATAATTAAATAATCTTAATCTTATTAATTCCAAACTTTTTAAAGTTTTTGCTATGTAATTTTTTAATATTTCTTTTTTGAAATGACATGGGAATAAATGTTTGAAAAAAATATCCATCAGTAGATATTTTTTTAGTTCCTATTAAAAACATAAATTTATTTTCAACATGAAAAATAAAGAAATATTTAATGTTTAATTCTGATGATTCATATAAAATTAAATTTTCTTTTAAAACATTTGGATTTAAAATGAATCTTTGAATAAAATGATAAAAACACAAAAGTTTAGATTCTAAATTGCTAACAATTTCCTTTTTTTGAAAATTTTTTAAAATGTGTTTTTTATTCAATAAATTTCAATTTGTATCTATCTTTTTAATTATTGATGAAAATAAAATTTTTCCTGTTTTACATTTATAAATAAACTTTTTAAATTCATCTTCTTTCGATGTTTTATTTTCATTAATAATTGCAAGATAATAATGTAATCCTAATAAGTGAGATAAGTTTCAATATTTAACATTAATTAATGTTTGGTTATCATCTAAAAATAAATTAATCTTTTCAATTTTTTTATTTTTAGAATGATTAAAAATTACATCAAAAATTAATGTCATCATATTTTTGAATTCTTGATCTGTAATTTTATGCTTAATCATAATTTTGATAAAAAAAACACGCTCATTGGCTCATAACAGTCAGCGTGCCTAACAAACATCCTCTATTATTTTAATGTGCCGGAGGGCGGAAGCGGTTATGCGCTTATCACAACATTATTATATCACAATTTAACTTCATTACTTAGATGCTTTTTGCTTCAATAATTCCTTATTTTTATGTTCTTCAACAACATTTCTCAATTTAATTAGTCAGTGATTTAATCCACTCTTAGTTTTTTTAATTTTTGTTTCTTTTTCAAGTTCTTCGCTCAATTGAGATAAAGATAAAAATTCGTTTTGTCTTTTGAATTCAAAAAATATTCATTGATCATTTGAAAATTCGGGTTTTAAATTATGTTGCTCAATATATTTTAAATTTTCCATAAATTCAATATTAGAATCCACTAATCTATTTTGGTTATGAACATCTAGATTAAAAATTCTAGTAATTTGATTTTTAAAATCTCTTTCAATAATTGAATCAATAAAAGCAAAATAACTTTTTTGAGCTGCTATAATTTGTAAAAAATCTGAAATCATTTCATTCTTTTTCAAGTACAAAACATAATAATTTCTTTTTTGAATTTTATTAAAAGATAGATGTTT
>CASFBV010000115.1 GCA_949293065.1 uncultured Mycoplasma sp. | reverse complement strand
GTGTTTTAGCAGAAGTTTTGTTTCTTGTTGCTTTAGCAACTTGTCTGATTAATTTACCAATTTCATAATATTTTGAAATTGATTTTTTTCTTTTATTTTTTTATGTTTGCTTCTTTTGTTATTTAAGTAATTTAAATAAATTTGAACATCATAGTAATAGATTTTGGATAGTTTCCAAAAATGTGTGGTTCACAAAATAATGGAAACTATCTTAATTTTTTAAAATATTCATAAATTTTAATGAATTAAGTTGAATTGAATTTGTTTATAAGTATAAACAAAATTTAAAAGATATAATAAGTCAAAATAAAGATCTAAACACAATAAAATCGTATTTATAGATTTAAACGATTTTAAATAATTTTAAAATAGTATTTTTTACCATTTTTAGTTAATTTTATTTTTTGTATTTGAAAAATATTTTTACATTTTCCACAATGTGGAAAAACCTTATGAAACACCGATAAAAAAGGGAATTTTTTAATCTATTAATGTGGTAAAAGTGTGTAAAAAATGTAAATAATTTATCATTTTTTTTAATTTTAAATACATAAAAAATCTAATTGATAAAATAAGACTATAACTCATTTAAAAAAAGCAATTTAAAACAAATAAAACTAAATTATAAGGAGTGATTATGGCTAACACTGTCTATTTTGTTGATGCCCTTGAAACAATATCAAACAGTGATTTTAGTAACCTAAGAAAGCTATATTTGCCCATTATAGGAGTTTCATCTGTTGTTTTATATGAATACTTATATGATTTGAGTTTTGATAAACTAAAAAACAAACATAAATTAGAAGATTTATCTCTTTATTTGCAAGTAAGTGATGTAACAATTAGCGAATCTATTGAAAAATTAGAAGCTGTGGGTTTAATTAATACATATAGAAATTCAAATGATGATTCTATTTATATGTTTGAGATTTTAAAACCTTGCAATATTGATATGTTTTCTAAAAATCCATTATTAAAATCTCATTTAATTAAATTGATAGGACAAAAAGAATGAGAAAGAATTTCTTTTGATCAAAAAACTAAATTTAACAATAAAAAAGATTTTGTCAATGTCTCTAAAAAATATCAAGATGTATTTGAAAATAACTTTAATGAAAATATCATTGTTCCATCAGATGGTTATACAACATTAGAATTAAATGTTGAATGTTTTGAAACTCATGACGAAAACATTTTTAAATTACCTTCAACACATTTTATTAAATATTTGTTAAAAAGAAATGCTTCATACTATGAAAATCAAATGATTAATTATTTATTAAGAATTGGATTTAATGATAATTCGATAAATTTATTAATTGATTTTTCAATGAAAGTTAATAATGCAATTATTTGTCAATATATTATTACAATTGCAAATGATTTTAGAGATCGCTCAATTATTTCTTTTGATGAAGTTAAACACGAAATTTCAATTATTGAATCAATCAAATCAAGAAAAAATAAAAAAGCAATTAAAAAACAAAAATCTTTTGATACTTTTAATGAAGAAAGTGAATACAATGAATCAGAAAATGTAGCAATTAGTGATATTTTTAATGAAGAAGAAATTAAAGGAATTTTTTAATTAATTATGAGTAAAGAATTGGAACAATTAAAACAAAAAATTTTATCTAATAAAAAAATTGTTGAAATAATTGAAAAGTACAATTTAAACGAAGAACAAATTGATTCGGGATTGGATATTTTTTCAAAAATAATTAGAGAACAAGAAAAAAAAGATGAACTTGAATATGTTACAGATATTTTGGTTGTGGATGAAAAAACAATTATTGATGCTTCCATCCCAAATAAAAAAACTTTAGATGAAATGAAGCAAAAAAAATATCATTTACTTAGTGAGATAAGTAATTTCAACAAGTCAATTCATTTTGTCAATCCTAAAATAAAATCTAATTCAAAAATTGTAGATACAAATTTATTTTATTGATATTATCCAAATGTAAAAGCTGTTGAAAATAATCGTGTTGAGCTGGCAAAATGATTGAAAAATTTATATTCTAATAATGTTAAAAAAGAATATACAAAGGGATTTTATTTATATGGATCATTTGGATTAGGCAAAAGTTATTATTTATATGCATTAACTAACTATTTAGTTGACAAAGAAAAAACAGTTATTTATATTAATACAAATGACTTGTATGAAGTGATGGCAAAGAATGTTGATCGAAACAGTGAATACAATTATGAAATAATTCAAACAATGAAGTTAGTTGATTTTTTATTAATCGATGATTTAGGATCTGAAAAGCAAAGTAGTTGATTTTTATTTTCAATTTTATATTCAATTTTAGAATATCGTTTAAAAGAAAATAAAACAACTTGTTTCGCTTCCTATTTTTCAATTTTAGATCTAAAAAAATATTGATCAAAATCAAAAGAATTAGATCAATTTAAAATTGAGAAGTTAATTGATAAAATAAAATCATTATCAACTCCAATTCATCTAAAAGGTAACAATATAAGAGAGATGTAATTTTATGGAAAATAAGAAATTATCTTCATACTTTTATTTAAAAAATAAAAATAGAAATCTTGCATTAGATTTTTTGAAAGAAATGAATAAGAACATATTAAATAAAACAATAGAGCAAATGAAACTTTTGGAGCTATATGGAATCGATACTAAAAAAGTTTCAGTTAAAAAATTTCAAAATGATATTTGAAAAATAAGAACAAAAGATTCGTCAAATAATGTTAGATTTTTCTTTTACATTATTGAAAATAAAATAATTTATATTTATGGTTTTTTTAAATCAACCCAAAAAACGCCAGAAGGAAAGAAAATTACTATTAATAATTTAAAAACAGAACTAGTTAATTTATCAAAACAGAATGATTTTGAAAGTTATTTAGAAAAAATAGATTGAGAAAAAATTAATTTATAATTAATAAAAGGCAAATTAAATGGCAAAGAAAAATAATTTAATTACTTATAGACATTTGGAAAGACTTTTTACTTGCCAAGAGTATTTTGTTTGAAATTCAAATGCTTCAATTAAACTTAATGAATTAGAAGATGAAGAAGAAAATTCATTATGAGAAGTTTTTGCTGATTTAGATTTGGAAGAGTTGAAAGATTATAAATATGTAGAAATCATTAAAAATGGATATGATTTTGTAAATCAGT
>CASFBV010000114.1 GCA_949293065.1 uncultured Mycoplasma sp. | reverse complement strand
CATTGCTTAAAGCATTGTCTAATAATTTAATAAATGTTTCAATTACTAAATGATTTTTATCTGTGTTTTTTACAAATGATTGTCATTCAACAACTCCAATAGGTGGAATTAATTTAGGGTTAGCTATTGTAATAGGAATAACTTTTGATTTATCAAAACGAATAATATCAACAATTAAAGCTGAATTTAGGATTACTGGGTAACCTGCAACAATATTTTCTTTAACTGCTTCAACAAAATTTTCAATTAAACGTTTAACTTCATCTAATGGAATAACTTCTCCATCATATAAATAAATGTGTGTTTGTAGTGCTAAATCAATTAATTTTAATTTTGTATTTCTTTGCTCAACTTCATTATAGTTTCAAATTGATTTATTTAAAACTAAATTGTAATCAGCATATGAATCTACAGAAGAAAGAGGTTTAGCATTTAAATCATCAAAGTGTTGTTGTAACCCTTCAATTTTTTCTCTTCTTAATTTTGCTTCTTCAGCAACATAATCAATATTTGTGTTTTTAATGTCAATTAATTCTTGTGTTTGAGATAAAACATCTTCATATGATAATGTCCCTGAGAATTTAACTCCTTCTTGTTGTGACTTTGATTCAAAAGAAGTATTTTGATCAACTAATGAAGCTTCAACATTCATTTTGTCAGCATTTTCAACTTCTTGAGCTTTCTTAGCTTCAACATCTGACAATTGAACTGGAGCTTCAGATTTAGGTTCAACATTGTTTACTGTAACAACAATTTTTTCTGTTTCTACTTGTTGTTGATCTGTATTTTTGCTCATATTTTCTCCTTTTCAAAATAAACTTTAATGTCTTTGAAGTTGTTATCACAACTTACTTCTTTGCATCTTGCAAAGCGGCCTCTTAATTTTTAAAACAATACTAAAAAAATTTCAAAACTAATTAGCTCATATAGAATTTTATTACTTTTTAGTAAAAAATAGGCAAAAAAACTGCTTTTTTTAATAAAATGTTGATTTTTTTTCTAAAAAAATATATTTTTTTTAAAAAAAGCCCCATTTTCCTAATCAAAATGGAATTGAAAAAAAAGTTTTCCACATAGTAAAACTATCAAAAAAGGGGGTATTTTAGACAAATTTTCAAGACAAAATATTAAATTCTTTAGAAAAAGTGTCAGAATAAGCTAAATCTTTTTCTCCAATTGTCATTTTAATATTAATTTTCACAACATTAGAATCTTCTTCAACTGATTCTAGAGAATCAATTGAAAAAGATATTTTTCTAACTTGCTCGTTAGATGCAATATATTCAAAAGATGCTGGAGCACCAAAGTCGTTTACACCACGATCAAATCTTTTAACAATTTCTTCAACACCAATATCTCTTGCAACAAACGGATTTATCAAAACTGACGGTGTATAAAGTAAAATATTTGTTTTTGCTTCCTCTAATAGTGGTTTCATCAATGTTTGATTATTTGATCTGTAAGATTCTATATCTGATTCTGTTGGATTTTTGAAAGCTCATCTTTTATCAACAATAGAGTATTCTTTTTCAAAACTAAATCCATAAATTGTTTTAGCATCTGACATTTGCGGAAAATTTTGAGAACTTAAACTTATTTTCATCACAAATGAAGCATATTTACGGTCATTTTCGTAAAAATAAGAATTCACTATTGAATAATTATAAGTGTTGTTTTTTGTATATGTACTTGCTGGAGCTGTAATTGCATTTGAAATAGTTTTAACTTCTGATAATGTTTTTCCTTTTCACTCTTCTAAATCTTCATTTGTGTATTGATACACAGGGAGTTTTCTATAATCATTTTGACTTGAGTTTATAAAACTTATAAATTCTAAAAACTGATCTACCATTTGTTTTGGTACTGTTTCAAAATCCGATTCTACTAATGAATTTTTAAAAACAACTTTTTTTCCTTCAACACCATCATATTGCTCGTGATCAGGATTATTAACAATTCCATCTTTTATATCCATTGTGAATAAATTAATGTATTTAGTTGCTTGAATATTGTTAGATGAATCATAAAAATAAATTAAAACAGGAATTATAATTGATGATTTATTTTCAGAAATAGTTGGAACTAGATGATTTCCAAAAGAATCTATAGAATCAAAATTAAAAGCAAATAAAACTGAAACATTTTCTTGTTTTGGAAAAAATTTTTTGTTAAATGAAAAATAAGAACCTAAATCTGAAGGATCAGATAAAATGTTGAAAAAATTCACATTATCTGTTTGTTTTACATTTAACTCAACACAATCAGCGTTCAATTTATCTCTATTTTTTGAAACGAAATCGCTTAACTGTGATTTTAAATTTTCTAATTTTGTATTTGAATTATTATTTGAATTAGAACATGAAATAGTTGCTCCAACAATAGGAAGAGCAATTGATAATGAAGAAGTAATTAGAGCTATTTTTTTAATAAATTTCATTTTTCACATTCTTATTTTTTTATTCATTATATTTTAATATAATTAAGGTTGAAAATATGAATAAAAATACTATCTCCAATTTACATTTTTACTCAGAATATAGTTTCTTTGAAAGTCCAACAAAAATCAAAGATTACGTTGAATTTGCAAAAAAAAATGGCATTAAATCTTTAGTTTTAACAGATCATAATAACATACATGGATTTGCAGAATTTCGTAAATATTGTGAAGAAAATGAAATTAAACCGATTTTTGGAATTGATGCCGATTTTAAAGAAGGTCGTTTCATATTATTAGCAAAAAATAACAATGGATTTGAATTAATTAAAAAAATAGCTTTAGATAAATCAATGAATTTAATTAACTCAATTTTAAGCATTGATACCAATAATATTTATGTAATTAATAATCCTTTATATGGAACAAAAGAACCAGAAGTTTTTATTGATAAAATTGAAAATTTTTATTTCAATCAAGGACCTAAAGCAAATATATACATAAAAGATAATCGTATTTTAAATGAGAATTATCTTGCTGCTCTTAATTTAATTAATGAATTAAAAGAGATGAAATTAATTGAAAATGATTATTCTCTAAATTCTTTTGAAATACCTCAAAATATTTCTAAAATTCAAATTGAAAATATTGAAAATATTATTAATAATTGCAATGTTGAATTTCAAAAGAATTTAAATATGTTACCATCATTTAGCGATGATTCAAACTCTTTATTGAAATCAATAATTAAGGACAAATTCCAAACTTTAAAAGATCTTCAAAAATATGATAAAAATGTTATTCTGGACAGAATTAAATATGAACTTTCAGTTATTCAAAAAATGAAAGTTGAAAATTATTTTTTAATTATTAGTGATTTGATTCAATGAGCAAAAAACAACAATATTTCAATTGGTCCAGGTAGAGGTTCTGTTTCTGGATCCTTAATTGCTTACATATTAGGAATAACTCAAATTAATCCACTTGAATTTAATTTATACTTTGAAAGATTTTTAAATGAAGAAAGAGTGACAATGCCAGATATAGATATTGATATTCAAGATGATAGAAGAGAAGAAGTAATTAATT
>CASFBV010000113.1 GCA_949293065.1 uncultured Mycoplasma sp. | reverse complement strand
TTAAATATTTAAGTTTATTAATTATAAATAATTTTTAAAACTTAATTTAATTTTTCTTTGTCATTTTCATCAATTTTTTCAGACTTAATTTCTCTTTCTTTTGTATCTTTATCTTGAACATTTCTGATGTCATAAATAATTTTTATTAATTCATCATCGCTCATTGATTCATAACCAGATATTGAAAGTGCTTTTGCAAATTCATTTAATTGTTCTCTGTTTAATTTTTTTAATCTTAAATAGAATGAATCATTTGTATTAAATTCAGGGTTGCCATTATCATCTTCATCTTCTTGAGTATCTGGATGATTATGAATGTGATCTTTGCCATACCCCATTGTTTCTCTTAAAATAGCTTCTTGTTGTTCTCTGATGTTTGCTGAAATAGCTATTTTTCTAATCAATGACACATTTCTTGAAATGAAGAATCAAATAAAAATATAAATAAATGGAGTTATAAATTCTAATAAATAAACTCATGAAACATCAAAACTATCAACAATATTAACTCCTCATACCGCGTATCTTATTAAATCAAATAAACCATAAATACATTGAATAAAAATAAAAATAGTTGAAAACATTGATAGATTACTAAATGTTTTATTCTTGATACATTTCAAAATAGATAAACTTAAAAATACAAGAATTAATATTGAAAATCCTAACATAGTACACATATTTATTAAATCAATTTTTCAAAAGTATTTACCATCGTCTCAATCAAAATCAGGATCATTATAATAATTTACCCAATTATTAACAATATTATCTTGATCTTTTACTCAGAAGGCAATTTCTAAAATTCCTATTATGTTTAGAGCAAGCACAGCTAAAAAGAAAAGAAATATAAAGAAGAAAAATACTTTTCTTTGTTTTTTTTCTCATAATTTAGTTGTGGACATTTGAGCATATTTGTCAACGTCAATGAAATATAACCCTCTGTTTAGTTTAAACTGATGTTTTTGATTTTTGTGTTGTCTATTTTGTTCTTGATTCATTTTGTATCTTTCTTTAATTATATAAAAATTAAAACTGTTTTACTAATTTATTAAATTCATCTCTTTTTAAGTTAAATTTTTCTTCAATAGATAAATTTATTTGGTCAGGAGATTTAGTTCCGTCAAATAATAATAATTGAATATTTTTAATTCCCATAAATTCTAAAATAGAAATTAGATGGTCATCAAATGCTGAGAATTTATATCAATCTTTATATGAACCTTGTGCCATAATTAGTTGAACTTTTTTATTAGGATCAACTAATCCAACACTTGTTCCTAATCCATCATATTTGTATTTAAATGTTTTATTAGCTTGCAAAACATTATCAAAGAAATTTTTTAATAATGGTGAAATTGTAAAATTAATCATTCCAGTGCTAATTACCATTTTGTCATGTTCATTTATTAAATCAATATATCTTTGGCTATTTTCATCATAAAAAGTTTTAAAGTTATTTAACGAAATAACTTCTTGTAATTTTTTTTCCTTATTTAAATCTAAAATAGTAATAATATCATTAGGATTTAATTTTTTATATTGTTCAATAAACAAATTAGCAGCATGTTCTGACAATGAATACTCTTTTGATAAATATGATTCTATAACTAAAACTTTTGCCATAGTATCTCCTTTTTATACCTTTGGTCTTGGTATTTCCACTCTTTTATGTTCTGTTTTTCTAATTTGATTTTCAATTTTTTTAATTAAATCTTTGTCTTTTAACAATCCTTTGTCATACATTTCATAATCATTATATGTAAAACCCAACTCATCTTCGTCTGTTTGACCATCTCAAAGTCCGGCAGATGGTTTTTTTTCTAGAATTGATTTTGGAACACCAACTTTTTTTGCATATTCAAAAACTTCAGATTTATATAAATTAACAATTGGAAGAAGATCACATCCTCCATCTCCTCATTTAGTAAAATATCCTAAATAAAATTCAGCTTTATTATCGGTTCCTAGAACTAAATAATTTTTTTCTTGAGCAAATGCATACAAAGTAGACATTCTTAATCTTGCTTGCAAGTTTCCTAATGATAATTTGGACTTAATTTGAGTTTTATTTTTAATTGACTCAAATTCTTCATAAAGATTTATTGTTTTGTATTCAATATCAAATTTTTTAGCTAATTCAATACCATCATTTAAATCGAATTCTCTTTCCTTATTTATTGGCATCATAATTCCTAACGAATTATTAGGAAAAGCTTGTTTTGCAATATAAGAAACTAGAGCAGAATCAATTCCACCACTAATGCCTACAATAACACCACTGGCATTTGCTTTTTTAACTTCTAATTTAACTCATTCAATAATTTTTTCTATCTTTTTCATGATTCCAACTATTTTTTTAAG
>CASFBV010000112.1 GCA_949293065.1 uncultured Mycoplasma sp. | reverse complement strand
GTGCTATCAAAATCTTCTAAAGAAATTCAAGACAAAATTGAAAAAATGTTTAAGATTGTTCGAATGGAAATTAAACCTAAAATCAATGATTTTATTAATGAATTTTTAGATTGTTTAAAAATTATATTCCCAATATGAATTTCAAAGCCTGAACTAATTAGCTATTATGTCTCGAATGAAAAAGGTATTTATGATGTTGGAATATTTGATGAAGCATCGCAAATGTTTTTAGAAAAGGCATATCCAATGATTTATCGTTGCAAGCAAATAATAGTTTCTGGAGATGATAAGCAATTAAAACCCGAAAGAATTTCATTTAACGAATTTGATGATGATCCTGATTATCGTCCTTTAGTTAAAGAAATTGAATTTGATAGATCGGAGTCATTGCTAGATAGAACAAAAGTTAGTTATTGAAATACATATTCATTAAGAAATCATTATCGTTCTGAATCGAAAGAATTAATTGAATTTTCAAATTTAAACTTTTATGATTCTAAATTACTATTTTCAACAATAAACAACATTGAATATCAGCCATTAGAAATTTATACATCTAATAAGTCGGTTGAAAATGAAGGAATTAATAAAGAAGAAGCTAAATTGGTATTAGCAAAATTAAAAAAAGAAGTCGGGAAATTCAGTAAAACTTTAGTAATTTGTTTTACAAGTAGGCAGAAAGAATATTTAGATCAATTAATAAAGAAAGATGTGGACATTAATTTGATTTCAAGAATTAAAGAAGGAACATTAGTAATAGGAGATATTCAATCAATTCAAGGTGATGAAGGAGAGTTAGCAATTATTTCTTCTGTTTATTCTAAATCTTCAAAAGATTATGGATATTTATCTAAATCAAGAGGACAAAATTATTTAAATGTTGCAATTACAAGGTCTAAAAAGAAAATGATTATTTTTAAATCACTAGTTAGTAGCGATGTAAAAATAAAACCTGATGAACTTAACAACGATTTAATTACTTTCAAGAATTGAATTTCATATTTGGATGCAAAATCTAAAATTCAAAAACTTGATGTAAAAACTAATAATAAAATTAAAAAAGACAATAATGAAAGAAAATTGGGAGAAGGAATCTTTTCATCATTTAAGGAAGATGTTTTTACATCATTGAAGAATGATTATCGCTTTCACGATGTAAAAGTAGATAAACAATTAATTATTGGATCTATTAGTATTGATTTAGCACTTTACTTTGATTCAATTCATAATATTGAATTATTAATTATTCTAGATAATTGAAAGAAAAACATCACAATTCAAGATTGATTTGAAGATATTGATAAAGAAGAATATTTAAAATCAAGAAAATATCGGGTTATGAGAATTAGAGAACAAGATTGGTTAAAAGATAAAGAAAGTTTTATCGAATTGATAAATAGAAAAATTAAATCAAAAAAACTATTTGAAGAAATTGTTGAAAAGAGAATTATTATGAAAAATAAAGCTAATCAAAAAAAATAATCAAACAAAAATAAAAAAAAATGAATTATAAACTATTCCCCTATTATGAGACAAACTACTAATTATTAGTAGTTATTAAATGTTTATTCAATAATAATTTGAAGGGGAGAATATGAAACCAGCATTTGAATCAGTAACAATAAAACTAAAATTAATAAGAAAAATAATTCAAGGTCAAAAAATTAAAGATATTTGCAATGATTTAGAATTTATGCAACATTTAAGAAACAATACAAAATTTTATACATCAAAAAATGAATATAGTTCTTATCAAGCTTTATATAGAATTTATAATAATTTTAGAAAAGACGGATACAAATCATTAATAAATGTACAAGGGATGTATAAAATGAGTAATAAGAAAACAAGTGAAGAAAATAAAGAAAAGAAATGAGAAGAATTTATTGATAATCTTGACGAAAAACAAGTTAGAGAATTATTAAAAATAATTTCAAAAGTAAACAGAGATTTACCTAATAGAGAACAAATAGTTTCTATTATTGATAACTACAGAAAAGATAAGAAAAAGAATGGCTGTTCTTTATCAATTGAACAATTATGCTATGTTTTTGGAATTCCAAAAGCTTCATATTATAGATGAAAAATGGAACCGAAAAAAGATAGAAGAATTAGAGGCGATAAAAAAGAAATTTTAAGCATTATTAAAAAAGAATATGAATTATCTAATCAAACTTATGGAATTAACCGAATTTGAATGGTTTTACGCACTAATTACAGCATAATCATTACACGCAATACTGTAAGAAAATATATGATTGAACTAAATATAGCTTCAATCATCAGGAGAAAAAGCAAAAGAAGAGAAGATTATAAAAATACAAGAACCACCATTGATAATATTTTAAATCGTAATTTTGTTGTGTCAAAAAATAATAAATCATGTTGCACTGATGTTACATACATTAAATGAAGAAATTCATTCATTTATCTAAGTGCTGCAATTAGTTTAATAGATAATAGGATTATAGGATTTGCAATTTCATTGAGAAACAATACTAATCTTGTTATGAAAACATTTGCAGATGCAGAATTAGATGATATTAAAATAATTCATTCGGATCATGGTTATCAATATTCATCAAAGGAATTTAGAAAATTTTTAATTAAAAATAAAATTGAGCAATCGATGAGTAGAGTTGGTAATAGTTTAGACAATAGACCAATTGAATATTGATTTTCAATTATCAAATCCGAAAAATTAAATTTGATTGATTTGGATAAATATAATTTTGATGAAGTGAATGAGATTATTGAAAAGTTTGTTTTATATTATAATAACGAAAGAATACAATCAAATTTAAATTGAATGAGTCCTAATACATTTAGAATGAATTCATTTGTCTCATAATAGGGGAATAGTTTATTATAATTTAAGGAGATTTTATGAAAAACAATAAAGACATTAAAAAATTATGACTTTCAATAGGTTATGTTGCTTTAGCAACATTGCCTGTTGTAGGCGTAATTTCATGTTCAAGTAATAATTCATCAAGTAATGAAAATAATGGTGGAACAAATGATAATAATGGGTCAAATAATCCTGCAGTAGAAGAAAAAGAAATATTATACTATAAAGCACCCATTAATGAAGTTTGTTATGAAAAAGATGGGTGGGTTCATGAATATACTTTCATAAATAAAAAAGACAATAAAATAATTTTTGATAAAATTAAAAACAATCAAATAAAGTTTTTCGATAAAAATGGTAATCAAATTAAATATCAAGTGACAATAAATCTTGATGCTGGATTAATGATGTCTGATAAAGAAACAACCGATATTAGCAAAGGATATATAAATGATCAGCCAGATTGAAGAGATAACAATATGTGAAAAACCATAAAAGGAGCAACTAGCACCTCATTTATTTTCTATAAAAAAATTAACAATGATTCTTTTACTCAAAATGATTTTCAATTTGATGGTCTAAAAAATGGTTTTGATTTGAATAATAATTTTTTATTAAATTTAGATGATAAAAATAATAAAGAAGCCAGCTGTTTAGGTGTTTGTTTAGGAGATCCTTTGGCTTTGCCATTATATATTGGCACAACTTCTGGAAGTTCTGTTAAAATAGATGAACATCCTGAATTGCCATGAACAAGTGAAGATAATGAAGATGCAAATTATTTAGATTTATATGGTGTAGATAAAAAATATATCAACAATTTCTATTTTATCGATGATTATTTTTCAAACGTCAGTGGAACTATATCAATAAAACAAGTTATTGAAAAATAATAATTCAATGAAAAGAAAAATATTTTCTTTTTTGTTTATTCCTTCAATATTATCATTATTATTGTTAGTACCATTAATATCAAACACTAATAATATAAATATTGAAAATAAAAATAATGATATAGTTCTCAATTCAATTTCATCACCTTCCACATTTACAATCAATCAAACATACAAATCAAATAAATTCATTTTTGATAAGAATAAAACGACGGGCGAATTTCCTTTATTTTCTAAACAATCAAGTTTTGAAAATTCAATGTTTTCATTCGCAAGAAATGTTGTAAAAAACCAAAATGAAGAATGAGTTTATGATGGAAATTCTATTATGCAAAATACTATTGAATTGGATCTTAATTTATGAAAACCAATTGGAATGGATGATGATTTATTTTTGAATAGCATTGAATTTGATATTAGTGGTTATGTTCAAACAAAACAAAAAAATCAGTCATCTAGATTAATGAAATATAATGTTTTAAATAATGATTATAACAAAGACAATAACCCTCCAAAAAATATAAATACATTGGATACAAAGGAGATCTGATATTTAGGCAATAATCAGCCACTTGCAGAAAAGAAATTATTAGATACTTTCCAGAATCAGGTGGGTGAAGCAAGCTTCATCACTCTAACACTTCAATATTAGCATAAACTAAAATCATTATTTAAATTT
>CASFBV010000111.1 GCA_949293065.1 uncultured Mycoplasma sp. | reverse complement strand
TTTTCTAAAATATTCATCAACCATTTCAAACATTTTCTCTTGTTTTTCAAGAGATATATTTGCAAACCCATAACCTGGTAAATCAATTATCAATAATCCATTTTCATTTTCAAAATAATTTATTAATTGTGTTCTACCTGGTGTTTTTGATGTTTTAGCTAACTTATTATTTTTAGACAAGGCATTAATCAAAGAAGATTTTCCTACATTTGAACGACCTATCAAAGCTACTTCTATTTGATTATGATTTAATCAATTTTCTTTAGAAGATGAAGATTTAATAAACTTTCACATTTGATGTTCCTTCTTTTTCTTTGTAATATTTTTTTCATGAAACAATATTTTTTGTTCCCAAAACCACGATTGCCGCAAAAGAAATTACCACTAACGGGAAAGTTCATGCATCTAAATAATTAAATGGATTATTCATTCCTAATTTTTCTTTGAATGTTACAGCAAACAAAGTTCCGAACACAACCAAGAAACCAATACAGAATCCATAAATAAATGTAAGCATTCAATAAGGCATTCCTTCTTTTAAGTTTCTTTGATTTACTTGAATTAAGATTGCTCACACTGAGTTAGCAATTCCAAAAACTGAAATGTAAATCATAGCTTTTGCATCAAAAGTATTTATTTTTAAAAATAATGAAGTTAATATTGAAGATAAATCATTATTAACTAAAACAGTTAATAAATTGCCACTATCTAAAAGATTGTGATAATTCATAAATGATCTTAATAACAAGAATGAATCTGTCACAGTTGGAGTTACATTTGAATAAAGTCATAAATATACAAAATAAGACATTGAATTTTTTGCAATTGACATTAACCCATTAATTTCGTCTGGTGTTAATTGATTTCCATCAACTAAATTTTTAATTACATTTGATAGTGAAAAATTATTTCCTGCTTGTTGTTCTAAATATTGTAATATTGTTACACCTTGATCATTTGTTTGATTTAATCAGGCATATCAAGTCTTAATTGATTCTAAATCAGTTTTAATTTGACCTAATGAATCCTTATTATTTTGAATTTGTAAATCAACTCAATCACTAACTAATTTTAGGTTATCTTTAATAATTTGAGCATTTTGAATTTTAATAATTGCATCTTTTATCGGATTTCCTGTCATCTCTTTAAGAGGTGTTAAGTCAGGGAATTCTGTAAAGTTTAAATTTTTAAGATTTTGGAAATTAATAAATTCTTTTGGTGCAAGCGTTGGAGTTCCTCAACCTTCAATTTCTGGCATTCTCCCATCTTCAAAAAGATTATTGTCATTAATTGCATAAATCACATTTAATGGTTCAACTAAGAAAAAACATCCAACTGCAATTAATATTGTTACAAATAAAGTCGCAAAAATCATCTTATTATCATTTTTTCAACTATGTTCTAAATAACAATTATGTGGGCTAAATTCACTATGCATTGATAAATAGTGAAATCTTATACCCTCTCCAACACCTATACCAATAAAAGGAATAAAATACATCATATTAAATCAAATAACTCTTGACATTTGATATGACAAAGGAACAAAATTGCTAATTGTATAAGGGATTGAAAATGACAAACAAATAATTGCAATTCCTTTAAATAAAGACATTGAAATCAATGTTAAAGATTCTTTGATTATTGTTTTAGAAATTAATATATTAAAATCTTTTACAGATAAAGGACTATAAACTCTAAATGGCATAAAAATGCAAATAAATGAATAATTGATAAATAATGAAATTAATAATCCTGTTGTTAAACCTAATCCAAATCCTGCGATTTTTAAATTTAATAAATTACCAAATAAAAATGAAAATAAAACCATAAACATAAATGATGTTATTGTTAACATTAATGCTGTTGTTTTATCTTTTCTTCTAATAGCAAAAATTGAAACAATTAAAATAGGATACAATAACACAAATGGGATAGTTGATCAAACAAAATTTAAACCATATGTTAGCATAGCTTGTGTGTTAGGACGATTATTTGAAAAATACATATATGCAAAACAAGATAAAACATAGCATAGAACCATAATAAATCCTATAAACAATGACATTCAAATTGTTGCCGAAATTATTACATAAGTATTTTGTTTCTCATGCATTTGCCTTAAATCTCTAAGCTTTGCAAAAATAATCATTGTGATAGAAAATGAAATTTGAATAAATGCAAGCAAAAAAGGCATAACATGCCCCATTGCCATTACTGCTTGGGATCCATTTGGCTGAATCATGCAAGCTAACAAGCAATATCCTATTGGCATTAAACAAGCTAAAAAAGAGAATATAATAAAAATCTTATTTTCACTTAGCACACTAAGCAAATAAGATTTTTTTATTCTTCTATTTGATGATTGAATATTCAATGAAGTTGTTGTAACCATAAAATAAATTATATATCAACATATATAAATTTATTTAGTGTCAAATTTCATTGTTTTATCAATTGATCCGTCAACTTTTCTTATAATACATGTTGACCCTTGATTTCCTGCTTTTTCTCTTACAAAATCAATAGCTTGTTCTTTTGTTTCACAAACTTTTGTAACTTTATCAGCATTTTCTTTTTTAACTTCTCATCCAATTTTTTTGCCATTCTTATCTTTTCTTACAGATACATAGTAAATATTTCTTCCTTTTGCCATATCACTATCCTTAGAAGTTCTTGTAGTTGTTGTTCTTGTATTATCTTTTTTAGCTTTAACTGTTGAAGTTGTTGTTCTTGTGCTTGAAGATTTTTTAGATTTTGTTCCAGTTTCAGCTGTTTTAGTTTCTTTATTAGATGATTGTTCTTCTGAATAAGCAATTTCTGGTTTATTACTTACATCTTCTGTTTGAAGAACTGCTGTTTCATTTTGATTATAAATATCATATGAGTTATCTGGATGTTTAATTTCTTTGGTTTGTTGTTTTTTAGCTTGTCTTTTTTCTTTTCATCTTTTGAAAAATCCCATTACACACCCCCTTTCTCATTTTTATTTCTCATTTTTTGAAGTTTTTTAGATAGTCCTACAAATTCTAATTCATATTCAATTGCTGCATCTCTAACAAATTCGATTTTAGAATAGAATGGATAATTGTAATTTGATAACTTATGAAATTTTACTTTGTTATTTGCTGCAAGAATAAAAAAACCTAATAATTCCTTAATTTTATTTCCATATAAAAATATACCTAAAATTTCGTGTTTCTCATTAGTATATACTTTCATTTTTGATTTATGAGAATAAAGTTTTGAATTTAATTCATAATCAAAATCATAAACAAATTCGTTAAACTTCATACCTAAATATTCTAAATCTTGACGATTCATTCCATAAAAAGCAAATTGTGGTTCAATATCAATGACAAATCCTACATCATATAAGTTAAATTTTTGTGATTTTTGATTAGTTAAGATTCTTGAAAGTGTAATTGCTTGACTATTTGCATATTCAGGCATAAATTTAATTCCATTAACATCACCAATTGCATAATAAGTTGGATTTTCTTTAACTTTAAAAGTGTTATCGATAATAATTGATCCTTTTGAATTCAATTCAAGTGGATATTTTGTTTTTAATGTTCTTGTTTCGCTTTTTTTATTATCTGTAATTATGATCTTATGAACTTCAACAAATTTATTTTGTCCTTGTGTTCTATACATAATTCTTATTGTATTATCAGAAGCTTGAATATGATTTGTTATTTTCGATTCTAAACATCAAACTATATTGTCTGGCATAAATTGAGTCTTTAAAATAGATTCAAAATCATCATCAAAGTTGTTGAAAGGATTAACATTTTCATCAAATAGATAAACCTTTGAACCCATTAAAGCAAAAGAATATGCAACTTCAAGAGCTTGAACATTTGTTCCATAAACTGCAACTGATGGATAAAATTCTTTTATTGAACCTATTTCATTTAAATTTAAATACATATTTCTTCTCAAATTAGGAAAATTAGTTGGTTCAGTAAAATAAGATCCAGTTGCAAAAACTAATTTTTTAAATGCATATTTTTTATCATTAACAGTAATTGAATATTCTTCAATTTCCCCAATATTGCCTCTCACAAATTTAAAAAATGAATTTGATGTTAATTGAGAAATTAAATCTTTATTTTGTTCATGATTTAAATATCTTAATCTTTGTGGAAATGTGTTTACTAATTGCTTTGGATCTTCATTTTTTTCTTTTATTCTTTTAATTAATTTAGGTAAATTTTTTAAATCAAGAGAAGTTTTAATTCCCATTTCATCACGATCGATAACAAGAGTTTTAATTTCTTTTTTAATTAATTGTTTAGCTAAAACAAGACCAGTTTGACCTGCTCCAATAATTGCTACTTCAAATTTTTCTTCAAACTCTTTTTTAACTTCTTTTTTGTTTTTGTTAAAAATCATTTTTTCTCTCTTGTTATAAATTTATAATAAATTATAACAAAAGATTATAATAAATAAATGTATCGCTTTTTTGTTAATAAGAAAAATAAAAACTATTTTGAATTAGATAAAAATACATTAGATCATATAAAAACAATTAGACTTAGACCTAGTGAACATTTTTATTGTGTTTATAATGAAGAATTTTATGAATGTAAATTAGAAGGAAAAAATGCCTTAATTATTGAAAAAAAAGATATAAATAATGAATTTAAAAATAATGTTGTTTTATTTGCTTCAATTATTAACGTTAAAAGATTTGAATGATTAATTCAAAAAGCTACTGAACTTGGTGTAAAAGAATTTTATCCATTGATTACAAAAAATACAAATATAAAATATATTGATCAAGTTCAAAACAAAATAGAACGATTCAAAGAAATCATAAAAAACTCATCAGAACAATCATTTAGAAATTCAATGATGAAAATAAATGATCCTATTAAATTTGAAAATGCTATTAAATTTGAAATTAAAAATAAATACTTAGCTCATGAAAAAATTGATGAAACAACAAATATATGTCCCAATTCATTTGATACTAATGTTGCATTCTATATTGGTCCTGAAGGTGGATTTGACATTTCAGAAATTGATCAAGCTAAAAAAGAAGAAATAAATATTATTCATTTGGGTAAAAAAATATTGAGAGCTGAAACTGCCTCAATATTTGTTTTGTCAAGAATAAACGAAGAATAATTATTTATAAATTCAATTGATCCGGGTCAATATCACAAACATAATAAACATTTCCATTGTAATCAAGAGCAAGAGGTTTTAATTTTTTTCATAAATCATTTTCATGGAATTTTAAAATTGCATTGTATTCTTTATCTAAAATTAAAGATCTTGCTGGAATTCTTATAGGAACAGGATGTGCTCTTAAAATTTCAAAATTAGATTGAGCATGAACAAATTTTAATAATTTTTTATGATTATTTAAAACAAGTGTAAATGTCATTTGATCTAAGTCATTTGTTTCTGCAAAATTATGTATAAATCTATTCATTCCTTTTTTCAATGAAATTGAAGTTAATAAAATATCTATATCATCTTTTGTTGAAGAACTTTTGAAAAATACTCTTGCATAGGCACTTATATTTGATTCGTTTTTTTTATAAAGTCTTTCATTTGAATAAATATAAATATCTTTAAAGAAAGGCAATTTTGAAAGAGCAGCTCTTAAAAATTCTTCAAATTTATCTAAATGAATTAATGGGAAATTAATTAGATTTACAAGAAGTGATGAATATGTCTCATAATTACCATTTGACATTTGTTTGTCTGGTGTAATTGTTGAAGCAATGGTTGCCATATTTAAAGGAGACATATCGAATTTTTTCTTATCCTTCATATCAACAAATTCTCATTTATCATTTGCTCTTGTAACAAAATATTTTTTTCCATTTGCATTAAATGATTGTCTTCCACCACGTTCTTCAATTGTTGCAATTGCTGCTACATAAATATCTGAAGATTGAGAATCATAAAAATCAATATCTCATCCACCCTCTTCATTCAAACCAAATTTACTTTTAATTAAAACTCTTCCAGCAAAATCTGTTCCAAAATTTGTAAATTGACCAAACTGAATATCTCACATTTTTTGAGCCTGAGGATTGTCTATTAATCTTTTTGAGCCTATACTTCTTCTAACAAAAGAACCAGAATTTTTTAAATCATTAGCCACGTTTTTTTCTACTGGTTCTTTTGCTAGGTACTTTTTTCTTTCAATGTCACTCAACTTTCTAGCATTGAACTCTTGCTCCATTTTTAAAGAATTAATTTGCATTGTTTGTTCATTTAATTTTCTAGTTAAATCATTGATAATGCTTGAAGAATCACTTCCACTTCTTACTGAATTTAAATAATCTAATTTTTTTGATGTATTTTCATCTTGGTAATATTCATTAATTGTTGACGCATTAATTGATTGAGTTCTTTCAATTTCACTTCTCAATTCTTCCATTCTTCTTCTATTTCTTTCAATCTCTAAACGTTGAGCTTTGGCTTTTTGATTTCTTAATTCATTTTCAAGCATTTCAATTTCTTTTCTTTGCATCAATTGTTCATCAGCTAATCTTTCTGAATTTCTATTTCTTAAATCACTTCTAGCTTTATTTAATTCAAGTCTATGTGTTTGTTCATATTGCAATTGTCTTTCAAGTTCATCGATTTGAGCTTTTTGAGATCTAATTGTTTCATCATCACTGTATCCAATGCTATTTGAATTTAATGAAATAGGTCTTGTTGGTGTGTAATTGTTTATAGGAGAAGAAAAATGTCTAGTATTGTTTTGTGATTGATTAAAGATAGCAAATGATTGAGATTGCTCTAATTCCATTTCTCTTTTTATATTGTTATATGCTTTTTTATAACTATCTTCATAGGCTTTGTTATAACCTTCATCATATCCTTCATTATATCCTTCATCATATTTGTATTCTGCATCTGCATCTTCATAACTTGGTTCTGACTTTTCTTTATAAACAGGTTGTTGTTTAGGTTTTACAACAACTTCTTTATGCTCAACAACTCTATTAGGAATAAATTCTTCATTGTACTCTACAGAATTAACATCTCAATCACCATTAACATTTCTAACAACATTGAACAATTTATTATTTATATAAAATTCATCTGTTCCATCATCATGAATTGAATTTGGAAATTCACGTTCTGTTTCAAGATGAACAACAAGATATTCATTATCCCCTAATGAAATTAATGTTCATCCATAAGGTGAATCATTATTTTGAAATTCACTAAAATGAATTTCTCTACCTGAAAAATCCTTTCCTATTTCTCTTCCTAATCCTATTTGTTTATCTCAAATTTCGTCTTTAATATCTCACATAATAAAATAAATTTTATCAAAATTATTATTTAAAAATAGTAAAATAAATTTGATTATTATGAAATACAAAAATGAGATTTTTAGCATTATTAAATCAAAAACATCAAAACCTTTTGATGAAAATACAGTTATTAG
>CASFBV010000110.1 GCA_949293065.1 uncultured Mycoplasma sp. | reverse complement strand
TTTAAATCAGCTCTAACAAAAGTAATTAATGATTATGCACGTGAAAAAGGATTTTTAAAATCAAGAGATGCTAATTTTGAAGGATCAGATATAAGAGAAGGAATTGTTGCAATTATTTCAGTTAAAGTTCCAGAAGCAATGCTTGAATTTGTAGGTCAAACAAAAGATAAACTTTCTACACCTGAAGTTAAAAAAGTTATTGAAGATGCTTTACAAAAACATCTTTACTTTTGATTGAATGAAAACAAAAAAAATTCAGAAAAAATTCTTTTAAAATCAAAACAATCAAGAGAAGCAAGAGAAGCTGCGAGAAAAGCAAGAAATGAAACTCGTAAAGCTAAAGATAAAATGTCAGAAGTTAAAATACTTTCTGGTAAATTAACTCCTGCTCAATCAACAAAACCTGCTGAAAGAGAATTATATTTAGTAGAGGGAGATTCAGCTGGTGGTTCAGCAAAATTAGGAAGAGATCGTAAATTTCAAGCAATCTTACCTTTAAGAGGTAAAGTTTTAAATACTGAAAAAGCAAGATTAATTGATATTTTAAAGAATGAAGAAATAGCTACAATCATTAATTGTATTAATGCTGGAATTGGATCAGAATTTAAAGTTGAAAACGCAAAATATCATAAAGTTATAATAATGACAGATGCTGATACAGATGGTGCGCATATCCAAATTCTTTTATTAACATTCTTCTTTAGATATATGAAACCTTTAATAGCAGCTGGAATGCTTTACATTGCTCAACCTCCGTTATTTAAAGCATCATATATGAACAAAAATAAAAAAGAAAATGTTTATTTTTGGTCTGAAGAAGAATTGAAAGATTACTTATCTAAAAATTCATCAAGAGCACTAGAAATCCAAAGATACAAAGGATTGGGAGAAATGAACTCAGACCAGTTGTGAGAAACAACAATGGATCCTAAAACAAGAACTTTAATTAAAGTTACAATTCAAGATGAAGCTATTGTTGAACGTAGAGTTTCAACTCTTATGGGCGATGCTGTTGAACCAAGAAATGAATGAATTAATAAAAATGTTGAATTTACATTAGAGGATAATTTCCAAATTAATAGAAATGATGACAACATAGATGCTAATAATAAAAATGGCGATATGTAACTAATTAAAATATTTTTAAACTTTATTTACATATGTTTAATAAGGTTTCAATGCTGTAATAGGAATAATATAAATATCATTTTCAACATCATATGTTGTGTAATCTAATAAGCCAACAATAATACATGAAAATAAAGGTTTTTTATTTACATTTTTTCTAAATTTTAAAATATTTCTCTTTGCTTCGTCAATAATATTGAAACCTAATTTGATTTCAAAAATTGCATATTCTCCATCAGAAAATTCAATAATTGCATCTATTTCTAAACCTGAAGAATTATCTCTAAAATGCATTAATGTTCCGTCTAGACTTTGAGCATATATTCTCAAATCTCTTTCAACTAAAGCTTCAAACATAAAACCAAAAGTCTTCATGTCTGAAATTAATTTTTTAGGACTTATTTTTAGAGCTGCACAAGACAAAGAAGGATCTACCAAATGTCTTTTTGGAGACTTACCTACTTTTTGTGAAGAACGAATATTAACTTCAAATGCATCATCTTCAATCAAGACATGTAAATTTTTTAATATATCAAGATAAGAATTTAAAGTAATTCTAGATAAGTTATTATCAATTTCCTCATTTTCAAAACAATCACTAATGATTGTACTATTTGAAACAACTGTTGATTCATTTCTTGCTAATGACTTAATTATCATCATTAATGTTTTTGAATTTCTTTTACCAAATTGTTTGATATCTTGATTAACTAATGTATCTAAATATGAAGAAGAAAGTAACATAACTTTTTCAATGTCATTATAATTTAAAGTTTCTGGTCATCCTCCTCTAATGATTAAATTAGCTAATTTTTCTAGTGATGGTTTATTTTTTAATTTAGCAAAAACTTCTTTTTTGTTTTTCATATCTTCAATAGAAATTAAACCTTCAGAATCACCAGATTCATATAAGCTCATTGGATGCATCTTAATTCTTGCAATCCTTCCTGCTCCTGAATGCAATTTGGGACCATGATAATTTTTACTTACATTATTAATTGAAGTTGAACCAGTTAAGATAAATTTTTGATGATCAATAGATTCATCAATCTTATTTCTAATCATATTTCATAATTCAGGAATTTCTTGTCATTCATCTATTAAAAGTGGATAATCATTAATTTCATATTGAAAAATTTGTTTAGGATTTATTTTAATAAGTTCATAATCATTTTTATCAGTTAGTAATAACGATCTATTAGTAATGTTTTTTGAAGTTCAAGTTTTACCACATCATTTAGGACCTTCAATTAATAAGCAATTAAAAATAGAAAAATATTTCTCTATTGTTTTATCGATTAATCTCTTTTTGTATTTATCTTTATTAAATAACATTTTCTATCCTTATAATTCTAAATTATACATTTTTCCATTTATAAATTATACATTTTTCCAATTTTAAATTATACATTTTTCCATTTTATCAAGCATCTGTTTGTTTTAATTGTTTACAATATAATGAGTTTAAAAAATATTTCTTAAAAGTATTCTATGCTGAGAAAGAAAGTTAGTGTGTGTAATTCATTGCACATTAT
>CASFBV010000109.1 GCA_949293065.1 uncultured Mycoplasma sp. | reverse complement strand
TTGATTAATATATGAAAAATAAAGATTGTCAAAGTAAAAATAAATGTTGCAAAAATACAAAAGTTATTTTTGTAGTTGGTGGTGTTATCTCTGGAATAGGAAAGGGGATAACAGCTGCTTCAATTGGAAATACTTTAAAAGCAAGAGGTTTTAAAGTATTTATGCAAAAACTAGATGGATATCTAAATATTGATCCAGGTGTTCTTTCGCCATATGAACATGGAGAAGTTTATGTTACTGCAGATGGAGGAGAAACTGATTTAGATCTTGGTCACTATGAAAGATTTATTGATGAAACACTTTCAAAAGAGTCAAATTATACAACTGGAAAAATTATTCAAAAAATATTTGAAAATGAAAGAAAAGGAAAATATGAAGGAAAAACAGTTCAATTTATTCCTCATTTAACCGATGAAATAATATCAGTAATTACTGAAGCAATAAAAAAACATGAACCTGATTTTTTAATTGTAGAAATTGGTGGAACAATTGGAGATATTGAATCAAGTTCATTTATAAATGCAATTAGTCAATTCTCATTTTGCAATCCAAATTCTTCATATTTCATTCATGTTACATATGTTCCATTTTTAAATGTTTCCAAAGAATTTAAAACTAAACCAACACAAAATTCCATTTCATTATTATCATCAAGCGGAATCAGACCAAATATGATGTTTTTAAGATCACAAAACCAAATCTCTGATGAAATCATTCAAAAAATCTCAAGAATGTCATACATTGATAAAGAAGCAATTATTTCACTTCCTGATTTTGATTCAATTTATAAAATACCTCTTTATTTGGAAACACAAAATGTTTGCTCAAAAATTTTGAAACATTTCTCAATCAAAGATAAAAAAGCTGATTTTGAACAATGAGAAAAATTTATTCATATGATGGAATCAAATAATAAAAAAGAAATTAATATCGCAATGATAGGAAAATATGTTGAACTTGAAGATGCATATAAATCTATAAAAGAAGCTTTGTTTATTAGTGGAACTTATGAAAAAGCTAACATTAACTTCAAATGAATTTCATCGACAAATATTGATAATAAAAATGTTGCTTTACAACTTAAAAATATTGATGGAGCGGTTGTTTTACCAGGTTTTGGAAAAAGAGGATTTGAAGGCAAAGTTATAGCTGTCAATTACACAAGAAAAAATAAAATTCCAACACTTGGAATTTGCTTTGGAATGCAAGCTATGACTGTAAATCAAGCAAGACTAAAAGGAATTAAAAATGCAACTTCAAGTGAGATAGAATCAAAAGGAACATTTGTTTTGGACATTATCGAAGGTAAAGATAAAGAGAATATTGGCGGAACATTAAGATTAGGTTCTGACTCAATAATACTTAAACCAAATACTATTATTTCTAAAATTTATGGTCAATCTAAAATTTATGAAAGAAGTAGACATCGTTATGAAGTAAATCCAAAATATGTTTCAAAAATAGAAGATGATGAATTTGTATTTTCAGGTTATCATGGTGAACAAAAACTAATTGAAGTTTGCGAATTAAAAAATCATCCTTTCTATGTGGGGGTTCAATATCACCCTGAATTTAATGCAAGACCACTAAGACCTTCAAAATTATTTACCGCTTTTATTAAAAGTGTTTTAAAAACAATTGAATAATATCTATTTTCATAAATAATTTCTTAATCTTATTTTTTGAATTTTTGAAATTGATAAGTATTTCATATCAATTGATCAAAATGCGAAAATTCAAATTGAAAAATAAATCATCATAGGAATATAAAACAGCACATTAATATATGATCCAAATGCACTTGTTCCTTGCAAACTCATATTTGGATTCATATTTGTTATTATGTAATATGGAGAAAAACGACAAACAAAAGATAATGAATAAACATAAATTGAATATCATGTTGGAAATACCAAGCCTTTTAAAATCAATTTAAATAATGGTATAGGTTTTACCTTTTCTTTTTTCATCATTAATGTCATAAAAGAACAAAATAATATGGGTACAACAACATGTTGCATCATTGTGCTTGCAACATTAAATCAATTAGAGCTATGATCCATATCTAACATAAAATTACCTGGGAATAAAATGCAAACATAAACTGT
>CASFBV010000108.1 GCA_949293065.1 uncultured Mycoplasma sp. | reverse complement strand
TTTAACATTTTTAATTCATATTCACTATATTTTTTTTTATTAATTAGAAAAGAAAAATCTTCTATATTTTCACCACTTTGTTTTATCAAAAATTCTATTGCTTCATTTCAAGTCATTTTTTGCGCTCACATCAAATAATCTAATGCATTTCCACCATGATCACAAACAAAACATTTATAAATTTGCTTTTTAGGATTTATTGAAAGAGAAGGAGAATTATCACCGTGAATATTACATAATGTCTTGAATGAAGAACCTGTTTTAACAAGTTTTGCAAAATTTGAAATTATGTCAACAATGTCAACTTTATTGATTAAGTCATTAATGTTGACATCTTTCATAATTCCTCCTATTTATTATTGTTTATATAATTTATTATTTCATTTATTTTAATTCTTTCTTGTTCCATTGTATCTCTACTTCTAATTGTTATGCATCCATCATTTTCAGAATCATAATCATAAGTAATGCATCAATATGTTCCAATTGCATCTTGTCTTCTATATCTTTTCCCTATTGATCCAGCTTCGTCATATGTTGTTTCAATATCATTTAATAATAATTGTTTTTGTATTTCTTTTGCTTGCTCAGATTGTTTTTTTACAAGCGGTAAAACACAAACTTTATAAGGACATAATTCATATTTTAATTTCATAACAACTCTAATGTCATCATTAATTTTTTCCTCATTATAAGAATCTACAATTATTGCTAACATTAAACGATCGGCACCAACAGATGGTTCAATTACATATGGAATAATAAATTCATTTTTATCTTGGTCAAAATATTTAAGTTCTACATCAGACATTTTGTTATGAGATTTTAAATCATAATCTGTACGATTAGCTATACCCATTAATTCTCCTCAACCAAAAGGGAATTCAAATTCTATATCAGTTGTTGCTTTTGAATAATGAGATAATTCATCTTTTTCATGTTCTCTTAATCTAATCGAATCTTTTCTAACACCCAAATCTATAATAAAATTCTTAGATTTATTTACATAATATTTAAACGCTTCATCATCTAATCCAGGAAATGTGAAATATTCAAGTTCCATTTGTTCAAATTCTCTTGTTCTAAAAATAAAATTACCAGGTGTTACTTCATTTCTAAATGATTTTCCAATTTGACCAATACCAAATGGTAATTTTAATCTCATTGATCTTTGAACATTGTTAAAATTAATAAAAATCCCTTGAGCTGTTTCTGGTCTTAAATAAATAATATTTTTTTTATCTTCAATAACACCTTGTGCTGTTTGGAACATTAAATTGAAATTTCTAATATCAGTTCATTCAGTTTTTGAATTATCATATTCTTTTACATTTTCTTTAATTCATTTAGCCAACTCTTCATTTGATAACCCTGCAGATGATTTTTTAGAAATTTCTTCATAAATATGATCTGCTCTATATCTTTTGTTATTAATTTTATTTTCAATTAAGGGATCAGAAAAATTACCCAAGTGGCCTGATGCTTGTCAAACTTTTGAATTCAACAATATTTTTGAATCAAAACCAACATTATTTTCTTCTAATGTAACAAATTTTTTTCATCATTGTCTTTTTATGTTGTTCATTAATAATACACCAAGTGGCCCATAATCTCATGTATTAGAAAGACCACCATAAATTTCTGATGATTGAAAAACAAAACCAAATGTTTTTAAATGATTAATTATATTAGTCATATTTTTAGAATTATTTTTCATGATTTCAACCAATCACTAAGTAATTATTTAATATCTAAAATTTTTACTTCATATTTTGTAGGTGCTTCAACAATAACAACATCACCTTTTGATTTACCCATTAAAGATAAAGCTAAAGGAGATTTGTTTGAAATTTTATTTTCAAAAGGATCTGCCTCATATGTTGAAACAATAGAATATGTTTCTTTTTGATTTGTAAATTTGTTATCAAGTGTCACAATTGAACCAATTGAAATGATATCTTTTTTATTTGATTTAATTTCTTGGGCATTTTCTAATGTTTTTTCAATTTCAGCAATTCTATCTTCAATTTGTCCTTGTTTTTCTCTTGCTGCATCATATTCAGCATTTTCAGAAAGGTCTCCTTGAG
>CASFBV010000107.1 GCA_949293065.1 uncultured Mycoplasma sp. | reverse complement strand
TCAAATCAACAAAGATTTAAAGAAGAAATGAGATTAGTTCAATACATTAAATCTCCATATATTGTTAGATTTTATGAAGGTAAATATGACAAAAACATTAAATATTTAGCAATGGAATATGTACAAGGAAAAATGCTTAAAGAAGTAATTGAGATGCAAGGTAGATTACAGCCAGACCGTGCTGTTGATTTTGCAATTCAAATTGCAAAAGGATTTGCTGAAATTCATGCTCAAAACATTGTTCATAGAGATTTAAAAACATCAAATGTTATGATTACAAATTCAGGAAAAGTAAAAATTATCGATTTTGGAATTGCAATTTCAGATGATTCTGCTCGTTTCACACAAACAGGTAAAGTAATAGGTTCTGTTCATTATTTAGCACCTGAATTAATTAATCAAGAAGAAGCATCACCGCAATCAGATATTTATGCTTTAGGAATTATTATGTATGAAATGTTGATTGGACATCCACCTCACAGAGGTAAAACACCACTTGAAACAGCAATGAAACATAGAACAGATCCTATAATTCCTGTTAATAAAATTTATCCAAATATACCACAAGCTCTTGCAAATATTATTATCAAAGCAACAGCTAAGAAAAAAGAATTGCGTTATCAATCAATGAGACAACTTGAAGCAGATTTAGCAACATGCTTAGATCAAAAAAGAATGACAGAAAAACCTATTATTTTAGAAGAGCGCAATCCGGTAAAAAGATTTAGTTTATTTGGTCGTAGAGGAAGATAACAATGAGTGACAAAAAATATGAAGTTAAAATTGTTCAACTTCCTGAAAAAGTTCTAAGAGAAAAATCAAAAGATGTTGTTTTACCTTTAAGTGATGAAGATATTGAATTAGCTGAAAAAATGATTTATCATGTTGAAGATAGTATAAAACCAGGATCAAAATTCAGACCAGCTGTTGGTGTCGCTGCTGTTCAATATGGAATTCCTAAAAAAATGTTTTACATTTATATTGAAGATGGAAACGGTGAAGTTTTGTTTAGAGATTTATTAATTAATCCAAAAATTATTTCAAAATCTTCTGATTTGGTGGCACTTAAAGAAGGTGAAGGGTGTTTAAGTGTTAAAGAAACTGATAAAAATCAAAAAGGTTATGTAAGAAGAAGTTTAAGAATTATTGTTGAAGGATATTCTTATTTTGAAAAAAAAGTTGTTAGACATGACAAATCAAATTATGTAGCTATTGTGTTACAACATGAGTTAGATCATTTAGAAGGTAAATTATTTATTGATCATATCGATCAAAAAAAACCTTGATTCCGTGAAAAAGGACTTTATGTAATATAAAATTAGAATCCCTCTTTGTCAAGGGTTTCTAATTTTTTTATACATTCATCTGGCGAAAAAAACAATTCATCATTTGAATATAATCAAAGTATTGTTAAATAATTAACTAAAACCTTGTGTTTCTTCAATATGAATTCATCATAATCACTATATTCATTTAAAAATATTTTTTCTTGTTCTTTATTAAAACCAAAACCTTCAATGATGTAAGCAAGTTCATAATGTTTATCCCCCATATGAGAATATTCTCAATCAATAATAAACAATTTATTATTTTTATCTTTTAAAACATTTGATTTATATATATCACCATGCACAGGAGTAGTGCGATCCATGTTTTTTAAGATATTATTTATTTTTTTAAATAACTTTTCAACAATATCAATTCTGATATTTTTTTGATTCATTATTTTTCGATATGTATCAATTCTTCTTCTAACATTTGATTTGCAAAAAACAACATTTGAATTGTGAATTTTTTTAACTATTTTAGCAAGATTAATAATATCTTCATTTGTTGGATTAATTAGCATTTGCCCATCAATTCATTCTCATTTTGAAAATTCATTGTTATCTTCTATTAGTTTTGGAACAAATTCAAATTGTTTTAGCTGTTTATAATCACTTTTATGATTTAATCCATTATATTTTTTGTATTGAAAAAATCAATCATTTTCTTTAAATGATTGATTTGTATAACCTATTTTAATTTCTTTTTTCATTTAGAATATTATAGTATATCTTTAGAAATATGAATTGTAGTGTTTATTTATTTTATTTCTTGCTTCATTTTCAATGTTCTTAAGTTTGAAAACTGAGATATTCATAATTTTTGCAACATGTTTTCTTTTTAATTTATTAACATAAATTTCATAAACAACAAAAAATTCCTCTGATGTTAAAAAGTTG
>CASFBV010000106.1 GCA_949293065.1 uncultured Mycoplasma sp. | reverse complement strand
CATCAAATCCAGTTAAAAACATATTAACAACAATTAATAAATCTATCTCTTTATTTTTCATTCTCATTGATAAATCTTTATAATAGTTTTGAAATTGATCATCAGAAGTACTTCAGTTTGTTCCAAACATTTCGTTATAATCCTTAATTGCTTCTTCAAGAAATTGTCTTGAATTTAAATCTAACATCTCAACAGATTCATTATTTTCATCATCCAAAAACAAATTATCATCAACATCTGAAAATTCTTCATTTGGATTATATGAAAATATAGTTGCTATATTCAATTTAATATCTTCTCTTTGTGATAGTTGTTTTTTAAATTCATAATAATATTTTTTTGCAGCTTTTATTGATGAAGTTGCAAAAATAGAATTAAAACCTTTAATATTTATTTTTTTTATTTGCCTTTCAGTTTCATTTTTTTTATCTTTTGCTACTTCATTTATATTTGTTATTTGATTAAATGAATAGTCTTTGTCGCGATAAGTAGCTTGATTGAAATTATCTAATATTCACTTTGTAACATTTGAAATTCTTTCATCACTTAGAAGAGCGTTCGATCTATTAATATCATAAATTTCTTCCTCCTTTATACCCTCTTTCATAGATTTCATTGTGGGAATAAATGAATATTTAAAACCTAAAACATTGTTATCTTTAATAGCATCGCAAATTGTATATGTATGAATTTTTTCTCCAAATAGTTCATCTGTTGTTTTATTGATTGAAACCTGTTGTCCACCTTTTTCAGATGCTTTTTCAACTAATTTTTTTCTTGAAATAATAGTTGAATTTTTTGCAAATATAGGGGTTCCTGTAAAACCAAAAATATTATATTTTTTGAAATGAGATGTAATTGTTGAATGCATCTCTCCAAATTGAGATCTATGACATTCATCAAATATTAGAACAACATGTTTTGAAAATATTGTTGAATGCTTTGAATTTTTCTTCACAAAATTAGTAAGTTTTTGAATTGTTGTAATAGCAATTTTCTTTTCATCATCTTCAAGTAATTCTTTTAAAGCATCAGATGATTTAACTGAATAAGCAGATTCTTTTTGAAAATTCTCATATTCTTTCATTGTTTGATAATCCAAATCTTTTCTATCAACAACAAATAAAACTTTATCAATATATGGTAAATTTGATGCAAGTTGTGAGGTTTTAAATGATGTTGCTGTTTTACCTGAACCAGTTGTATGTCAAACATATCCACCAGCTTCTGATGTACCCAATATTTTAGGATTATTGTTTGAATCAATTATTTTATTAATAATTCTTTCAGTTGCAACAATTTGATAAGGTCTCATAACCATTAATTTTTTATCTTCTGTGAAAATACAATATTTAGTAAGAATATTTAATATTGTATGTTTTGCAAAAAATGTTTTTGCAAAATCTTCTAAATCTTCTATTGAGTTATTTTCAGCATCAGATCAAAATGTTGTAAACTCAAAACTATTAGATGCTTTTGATTCTATCTTCTTATTTTGTAATGTATCTATATGTAAATACCTTGTTGTATTTGAATAATATTTAGTTAAGGTTCCATTTGATATTACAAATATTTGAACATAATTAAACAAACCATAAGATGCTCAAAATGAATCTTCTTTATATCTTTTAATTTGGTTAAAAGCTTCTTTTAATTCAACTCCTCTTCTTTTTAGTTCAATATGAACCAAAGGAAGTCCATTAACCAATATAGTTACATCATATCTATTTTCATATCTACCATCTAAATTTGTATATTGATTGATAACTTGTAACTTATTGTTATTAATATTACTTTTATCTATTATTCTAATATTTTTTGAAGTTCCATCATCACGAGTTATAGTATAAGTTCAGTTTCTCTGAATCTTTTCTGTTTTATCAATTTGTTTGTCATTTTCATTAGCAATGTAATGATTAAATAAATCATTTCACTCATTGTCTGTAAGTTTAACATTATTTAATTCCTCGATTTTTTTTCTTAAATTATTGATTAAATAATTTTCATGATCTTTTTTATCAATTTTAGAAAAATCTAAATATTCATATCCTTGGGATATTAATTGTTTAATAAAGGTCTGTTCTAGTTCTGCTTCAGATTGAAAAGAACCTTTTTTAGGCGTTTCTTTAATAAATTTATCAATAACTGTAGATTTATTCATAGTTATATTAATTATATTTATAAAGATCATTTAATCAACTAAAAAGTTATGAAAAATATCAATTGAAATGTTTAAATCTACGTCCAATATTTAGCAAAAGCTAGTACAACACTTTAGAGATAATTCTCAGGTTTATAAATTGATGCATTTTAGAGTTAGAAAATGGTTATGGGTAATTGAATTAGGAACTAGCTTATTAAAAGAAACAAAAAAACAATTTGATTAAGTTCTACAAAAATGTTCATATTAATCCAAATTCATGTGTATTATTTCATCCTTGTAAAATTTGTAACATTTAATGAAATAAACAAAAAAATTCCATTCAATATGCATTAAAATTTGAATAAAAATATTTTAAATGCATTTTATTTACTATATATAATACATAAGCATATGACATTATGTAAATGAAATAAAAAAGAAAAGATTGTCTTATTTTTTATTATTGCAATTTGCATTTGTCTTTTTATTGTTTTAGGTGTTTTAGTATTTTTTAATTGAATTAAATTTTATATTTTATTTACACTCCAATTTGTTTTATACGTTTCTTTAACTTCATTATTAGTTTCTAATTTTAAAAAAGAAAGTTTGAAAAAGAATTCATTTTTTGTTAGTTTATTTAAAACACTGTTTAAAAATAACATTAATGTTTTATTTTAGGTAATTTGTTGATTTCTTTACTTGATCAAATTTATCTTTACTATTATTAATGTTCTAGTAAGTACAAAGATAATTGATTTCCCTTGAGAATATAGGACAATGTACATATTTGTATCGTCAATATTTCCGTTTGGTATGACATTACTTATTATTGCTCTTACTCATGTTGACACTCAAAATGACAATTTAATTGATATTCATTTAGATTTAAAAAAATCAAATATTAATAAATACTATTATTTGTTTATTGATAAGGAATATAAAGACATTTTACCAACAATATTCATAAAAAATAATTCATTGCTAATATTGACAATTATTCTTATATTATTTGAAACAATTGTTAGCACTATTATCGATATATTATTAGAATTATTAAATAAAAATTCTCTTATCATTCCCATGATATTTTTTGTTATTAAAATAGTAATTTCAATTGTAATTCTTTTGTTGTCAGTTATTGTTTTTTTAAATGAAAAAAACGAACAAGAAAAAAATTTTATAAAAGACTTTAAATGATTATTAAAAAGATATAAATCAATTAATATTTTAAAAAACAAAGAAATTATAAAAAAAGGAATGTATATTCATAATTACTATAGTTTACAAAAGCAAGATAGATCTAAATTTATTTTTATGATTTTTCTTTTATTTAAAGATGTTAATGATTCTAGTTGTAATTGAAATAAAATAAAAATAAATTTTTTATGCAAAGACGAAGAGCACTGAAACAGAAGTGAAAAACACATAGGAGAATTGAAAAACAAAGAAAAAAGAAATCAAGAAATCATTAAGCTTGTTCAATCTATCAAAGAATTAGATATATTTGATAAATTTAATAAGAGAGTTGAATCTAAATTATCTGATTTAATTGATAATTTTGAAAATTTTTTTGAAATAAATTTCAAATGCTTAAATGATTTTAATTAATTTTTGTTATTGTAATACATTTTCTTTTTTATATTGTTTTTAATATCCAATCT
>CASFBV010000105.1 GCA_949293065.1 uncultured Mycoplasma sp. | reverse complement strand
TCTTTTTCTTACAGCTTCAAGACCTTTAAGGGCAACAATACTCTTTGCACTATATTCAGACATAATAATTTTTATATTTTAATATAAAAGATGATTTTTTTACAATATATTAAACAACTTCCATATATTTTTTTATTTAGACCAAGAAAGAATAAAACAAGAAAAAAATCATATTTTTTAATTTTCTTAAACATAATAGAAACATTTAATTATTTTTATTCTATAATAAATAATTAATTGTTAAGAGGAGTAATTATGTCAAAAAAACTTGAACCTGCAAATTTTCAAAGAATTAGAGTTGCTAATTCTATAGCTATTGGAGGAATGATAGGTGCTGGAAAATCAACACTTACAAGAGCTCTTGGAGAAACTTTAAACGCTGATGTTATTTATGAATTAAATGAAAATGATGATTTACAAAATATTCTTTTAAAAAGATTATATGAAGGTGATGAAACAGCAGCAATTGCCTTTCAAGTATACTTCTTTTGTTCTAGATTTGATAACTATAGAAATGGTGTTCAAAATTCAAATCTTTCAATATTTGATAGAACAATTTTTGAAGATCGTTTATTTGCTCACCAAAACATGACAGCAGATCCTATTATGTTTGGTTTCTATGATTCAATGTGACATGAAAAAACAAAAGAATTGATTTATTCAGTAGGTGTTCCTAAACTTTATATTATTTTAGATTTAAAATGAGAAGAATTTAAAGATCGTATTTTTAGACGTGGAAGAAAAAGTGAAATTGAAAACTTTTCTTCAAATGAGGCATATTTTAAATCTTTACACTCAGTATATGTTCATTATCTAGAAAAAACATGTCAAGTTTATGGAATAAACTATATGATTCTAGATTCGCAATTACCAACAGAACAACAAGTTAAAAAAATTATTAAAAAAATTAAAGATGAAAAACTATTTGATGAGGTTCAATAATGAATGGAGAACTAATTAGAAATAAATCAGGTAGTTATATTTACTTTAAGTGTCAAGGCAAAGAAAAAAAAGGGACAATAATTTTTATTCATGGTTTTGCAACTGATAGTAAATATCACGATGTTTTTATTCAATACGTAATAGATAGATATGATTATATTGCATTACAATTACCAGGTGCTGGAATTCAAGAATGAGATAAAAAGAAAAAACCTACTACTGAGTATATGACACTTTATTGTGTTAATTTAATTAAAACATTAAATTTAGATAGTTTTGTTATATTTGGACATTCAATGGGTGGTGGATTAGCTGTAAGAGTTGCTAATGTTTTTAAAAAAGAAACAAAAGCTTTAATTTGTTCAACTCCAATGAATTCAAGAATATCATTATTTAAAGCATTTAATTATTTTAAATTTAATCCTAAGACATTTAAAAAATCATTTAAGTTGCAAAACATTCTTTATCATGATATGATGAAAACAATGAACAACGATCAAGAAAAAATTGAGAAATTTAATAATGATGAACTTCAATATCAGTTAAAACATCGTAAATTTTTTGTTCAACTTAAAAAGTCAATGTTTTCACTTAAAAATTTAAGACAAGGACGTAAAAATGAAATGATGATTTCTTGCCCTACTTTAGTAATAGCAGGCAAATATGACAAAATTATTCCTCCTAAATCTTTATATAAAGCTTTTGTTAAAAAACAAAAAAATAAAGATTTCATTAGAGTGGAACTAATGAACGAATCAGCACATATTCCGTTTCAAGAACAAGAAAAAGAATATGCAAAAGAAATAAATGATTTTTTGAATAAAGTAATTAAATAGATTTCATTAAGAAAAAAATAATATATCATCTATATATTGTTATAATTACAGTTAACAACTAATTAATCACTGCATTAATTGTGCTTATTAATTTTTCATTAATAAATACTATCTTGGATATTTATTTGCTCAACTATTTAGTTAAGACATGCTTGATTTATTGAATCAATTAGATTTTCATTTTTGACTCAATATCTTTAAAGCTAGTAAATGTTCTAATTCTTTCTTTTTTGTTTTGGGTTTTCTATAATCATAAGCAACCGCTAATAAAGATAAATTCACTATTATGGACAGGATTTGTAATTTTGCTTATAAGTTAAATTTTTAAAATTAGGTAGTTTTCATCAGTAATAATTTATAATTATAAATTATTATGAATGAAGATGCATTAGTTATTGAAAATCTCTATATGAAATATAATTCTAAAGACAAACAATTTGTTTTAGAAAATTTGAATTTTAAAATTAAAAAAGGGGAT
>CASFBV010000104.1 GCA_949293065.1 uncultured Mycoplasma sp. | reverse complement strand
TCAGCAATATATTTTGCTCTTAATGGATCTCCAGGCATTAAAACAACTTTTGCAATATCTTCTTTTTTAGCATTAATATGTGGTGTCATATTTTTCCTTTCACAACTCATTTTATAAATTATATTTAATAATTTGTTTTGTTGCATATAAAATATAAATTATGAGATTAAGAAATGATCCTAATGCAAGAGAAAAACTTAATGATTCAAATATTATAATCAAAGATTTTCCTATTTCCTTGAACAATAAGACTATTATCGAAATTGGAATGGGAAAAGGTGAAATGATTACACAACTAGCATTTATGAATCCAAACAAAACCTATATTGGTATCGAAAAATACCCAACTGTTGCAGCAAAGGCATTGAAAAAAGCTCAAGAATTAAAATTAACTAATTTTTTCATCATATGTGATGATGTAATAAATTTAAAAGAAAATTTTAATGGTAAGGTAGATGAAATATGATTAACTTTTTCTGATCCTTGACCAAAAGATAGACATTTCAAAAGAAGATTAACATATAAAGATTTTCTGGATATATATAAATCAATTCTTTCTCAAGATGGAATTTTAAAAATTAAAACAGATAATGATAAATTTTTTGCTTGATCTATTGAATCAATAGAAGATTATGGAGCTAAAATAATTTTTAAAACAAATGATTTGCATAACAGTGAAAAAAATAGTTCAAATGTTAAAACTGGTTATGAAATTAAATGATCAGAAAAAGGTAAAAATATTAATTATATGGAAGTGAAATTCTAATGAAAAAATATGAAAATGATTTATATTCAAAAGGATATAAAAAAATTGTAGGCTTGGATGAAGTTGGAAGAGGTTGTTGAGCAGGTCCATTAGTTGTTGCAATTTGTATGTTTGATCAACACTATGAAAATAAAGATATTAAAGACTCTAAAACAATTAATGAAAGAAAAAGAAAAATACTGTTTGAACAAATTAAGAAGGATGCTCTATTAATTGATTGAGTAATTTATGATCCTGAATTTGTAGATAAAAATAATCCAAAACAAACTTCAAAAATTGGAATGGAATTTTTGATCAATAAACACAAAGACAAAATTGATTTTTGTCTAATTGATGCAGAAAAAGTAAATTCATCCGTTCCAAATCTTTCAATTATTAAAGGTGATTCTCAATCAATATCTATTGCAGGAGCATCTATTGTTGCAAAAGTAATTAGAGATCGTATTATGATTGAACTTAATCAAAAATATCCGCAATATCATTTTGATTTAAACAAAGGATATGGAACAAAAAAACATTTGGAAGCACTTGAAAAATATGGACCTATAAAAAATGTTCATCGTTTTTCATACAAACCTATTAAAAAAGTAGATAATTTAACTAAATAGTTAGGAGATTAAAATGAAAGTGTTAGTTACAGGTGGAGCCGGATATATTGGTTCTCATGCCGTTTATTTATTAATTGAAAAAGGATATGAAGTTGTTATTGTTGATAATTTAGAAAAAGGTTTTGAATCTAATATCCATAAAAAAGCAAAATTTTATAATGCTAATATTAGAGATTATAAAGCCATTAAAAACATTTTTGAAAAAGAAAAAAACATCCATGCAATCATGCACTTTGCAGGATTAATCGTTGTTCCTGAATCAGTTGAGAAACCTTTGGAATACTTTGATGTTAATACATCAGGAGTTCTAAATTTATTAAATGTTGCTAAAGATTATGATGTTAAAACATTTATTTTTTCATCAACAGCTGCAGTTTATGGAGAACCAAAATCTGTTCCTATAAAAGAAGATGACTTTAAACATCCAATTAATCCTTATGGAGCATCAAAACTATCCGCTGAATATTTAATTGAAGGATGAGCAAAAGCATATAATAGAAATTTTGTTATTTTTAGATATTTTAATGTGGCTGGAGCACATGAATCAGGAGAAATTGGAATTAAAGGAAAAGGATTAACTCATTTATTACCATTAGTAATTTCTGCTGCGCTAGATAAAAACAAAACTTTCTATGTTTTTGGAAATGACTATGATACAAAAGATGGAACATGTATTAGAGATTTTGTTCATGTAAATGATTTAGTTAATGCTCATATATTAGGAATGGAATGATCATTAAAAAATAATCAAAGTGATATTTTTAATCTAGGAACTGGCGAAGGATATTCTGTTCAAGAAGTTTTAGACCAAGCTATAAAAGTTTTAAATATTAATATCAAAAATGAAGTTGGACCAAGAAGAGCTGGAGATCCAGCAAAATTGTATTCTGACACTTCAAAAGTTAGAAAAATTTTAGGTTGAAAACCTAAATATACATTAGATGAAATTATTGAAAGTGAATACAATTTTAGAAAAAACCAAAATTAATCAAAATTATTTTTGTCATACTTAATAGTATTGTTTAAATTAATTTTTATATTTTCCATTTTATATGTTCCATCATAATCTTTCATAAGTGATTCTTTTTTTAAGAAATTAGTTCAATCTGTTGTTAATGAAGTATCAAAATTATTTGTTGAATCCAATAAAAAATCAATATAAGTGTCAAATGATGTCGAATTTTCAGAAGTTCCATATCATTCAAATGCAAATAATTGTCTTTTTGAATCACTTGATTGAAAACCAGAATCAGGAGTTTCTTCAACTAATCCATTATAGATATTTGAAGGCAATATTATTGTAGAAAATGTTTTAGTATCAATGTCATAATAAAGTTTGGTTGATTGATATGCAAATTGTTTTTGAACAAGAGATTTTGTTTCTGTGTCACTAATATTATTTAAAATCTCTCTTTGATCACGATCAATTGAATTTTTATACATTATTGATTTATTTGTTTTAGATGAAACCATTTTTGAATTTGTTTCAGAATCAGAAGATCAAAAATCGATTTTAAAATTTAATTTATAATCTCCATTAGCAAAAACATCTTTCAATTTTTCCTGATTATTGATTACTTCGCCATCAAAATTAATCAATGAAATTCTATAATTAAATGAATTTATATATTTTTTAAATTTGTTATATGTTTTTTTACTATCAGAAACATCTGTATTATCTGCTTTTAATTTATTTGATAGAAAATTAGAGTAATCTGATATTTCACTTGATAAATTTGTAATAACACTTCCAGAAGGTGAATAAGGTTTTTTTATTGCTTCTCATAAATAATAAAAACAATATACTCTCATTGTGAAATCACTTTTTTGATTTGATTTAATAGAATTATTTAATGATTTTTCTAAATCCGCAACTGTTCATTCAAAAATAGAATTTTTAATTGTGTTATCTAAAGATAAATTTCAAATATTAGAATACATTTGACTATTTGAAGAAATACTATAATCTTTTGAATCATGAGAACATGAAACAACAACAAAAGCAGGGGAAATTAATGCAATTGGTAATCCTATTTTAAGTAAAGATTTTTTTGAAAATTTCATACTTAAATTTTAACAAAATGAACCATATTTCAGTTAAAAGATATATACTTGGTGATGGTTTCAAAAATATATTAATTCATAATTCAATATTTGCTTTTTCATTTTGCTTATTATCCACCAAACATAGAAGTTAAGATAAAAATTAAATTCTTTTTTGATTATATTAGACATAAATTTTGAAAATGTCTATTGATTTTAAAAATGTAAATTATTAGAACTCTTTTTTGCTAATTATGTTTTTCATTTCATATCTGTTATACTGTTATATTATGAAAAAAGAAAAAGGAAACATAGAAATTAGTAAAGTCCATTTAAAAGAGCTGTTAGAATTTTGTGATGGCGCAATAATTCCTTATTA
>CASFBV010000103.1 GCA_949293065.1 uncultured Mycoplasma sp. | reverse complement strand
CCTGATGCAATTAAAAAAGCATTTAAAAATGCTGAAAACAATTTAATTGAAGTTCCTATTATTAATAAATCAACAATTCCTCATGAAGTTAGAGCTAAATATTCAGCTTCACAAATTCTTTTAAAACCTGCTCCAAAAGGTAAAGGAATTGTTGCTTCAGGAACAATAAGAACAGTTGTTGAACTTGCAGGTTATACAGATATTTATACAAAATCATATGGTTCAAGAACAAAACAAAATGCTGCTAAAGTAGCTATCAAAGCATTAAAACAATTAAGAACAGTTGAAAAACTTGCATCATTAAGAGATGTACCAGTTGATCACATTCTTAAAAAATAAAGATAAAGAAGAAACAAAGGAGTAAATATGAAATTACATACTTTAAAACCAAATGAAGGTGCAAGAAAAGATAAACACCGTGTAGGACGTGGTCACGCTGCAGGTAAAGGTAAACAAGCTGGTAAAGGTCAATCAGGGCAAAATAAACGTCATGGACATAGACCAGGATTTGAAGGGGGTCAAACTCCTTGATTTAGACGTTTACCTAAAAGAGGATTCAACAATATTAACCATGTTGAATATCAAGTAGTTTCTTTATCTTCTTTAGATCAAAAATTTAATGCAAATGATACTGTTGATGCAGAAGCATTATACAAAGCAAGATTAGCTAGAGATAAAAATATGCCAATTAAAATTTTAGCTAATGGAAAAATAACAAAAAAATTAACAATAAAAGTAAATGCTGCTTCACAAGCTGCAATTAAAGCTATTGAAGCTGCAGGCGGAAAAATTGAGGTAATTTAATAAGGTGAATTTTTTCAAAAAAATATCTTCTAATATTTCTCTTTTTTTTTCAAAGATATTTTTATTTTTTAACAAAAATTTAGTTCAAAAACTGAAAGAGAGAGATCTTCTTAAGAGAATTTTATTTACTCTCTTTTTAATGGTAATTTTTGTTATTATTGGAACAATTACACTTCCAGGAATAACTGTGGATTCAAATGCTTCACTTGGATCGCAAAATTCATTCATGGGAATTATGAATACAATTGGTGGTGGTGGACTAAGACGTTTTTCATTAGTAGCATTAGGAATTAGTCCATTTATAACAGCTTCGTTGATTATGACATTTGCTCAAACAAAGCTGTTCCCCCCAATTCATCGTCTTTATCAATCAGGTCCTGCTGGTCGGATAAAGATTAATTACATTACTCATGCTTTGACTTTTGTGTTTTCGTTAATCCAAGGAATTATTGTAATCCAATCATTAAAAAGAGGGTCAAGTACAGGGGTAAGTTCGTATATTTCAATTAATGCAGATTTTGATAATGTTTGATTTGTTTGAATTGTTTTACCATTTATTTTAGTTGCAGGAACATTCTTTTCAATGTTTATAGCTGAATTAATAACAAACAAAGGTGTAGGTAATGGTTCAAGTATGTTAATACTTGCAGGTTCAATTATTTCATTACCTAAAATGTTTACAGGTGCATGAAGTCATTGGGTTCAAGGTAAAGTAGGTGATGATCTATTTAGAGGTATTGTTTATTTGATTGGATTTGTACTATTGTTTATTGGAATGATTTTTGTGATTTCATTTGTTTATCAAGCAGAAAGAAAAGTTCCAATTCAACAAACAGGTGTTGGTCGTTCAAAAACAGTTAAAGATATTTCTTATTTACCAATTAAATTAAATCCTGCAGGAATTATGCCAATAATTTTTGCCTCAATGTTAATTTCTCTTCCAATGTTGATTGTGAATTTGGTTAATGAAATTTCTCCTTCTTATGTAACAAGATGAATGATTGAAAATATTTCATTAACAAAACCAATTGGACTAACAATTTTTGCTGCTGCAACATTTGGAATTACAATTTTCTTATCATTACAACAAGCAAAAATTGACAAAATTGTTGAAGATTTCAATAAAGTATCAACATTCATTCCAGGGATTAGACCAGGAGAACAAACAGAAGATTATTTAATTTCAATTGTTATTAGATTATCTATTTTTTCAGCTATTTATTTAACTCTTTTAGGTTCAATGCAGTATATAGCTGTTATTGCCGGTGCTCCACAAGATTTAATCATTAGTGGGACATCAATTATGATTGTTGCAACTGTTTCAATTGAAACTATTCAGCAAATTGAAGCAAGAAGAAAAATTCAAAATATATTTAGCAAAAATAAAAAAAGCGAAACAGTTCAACTTGAAAAACAATTATTAAATGATTATTCAAGTGAAATGAATGATGGTGAAAATGGTTCTATCTTATGATAGATCCATTTTTAATATTTTAATAACTAAGTTTTTTAAATCAAATTGTTTTATCAATTTTTACATTATAAATAAATTTAAAAACAATAAATATTCCCATTCCTGCAAAAGGAGTTATTATTGTAATTCCAATAATGAAGAAATATTTTAATCCAATATTTGTTGTTGGAAAACACATAATTTTTTTATTAAAATCTAAAAATTCATAAACTTTTAGGTGGTGAAAAACTCCATCTTTATCATAACTTATTGAATAGTATAATGACATCATTAAAATAAAAAAGAATGTTAAATAAAATGAACAAATAACCATTGGTCTTCAATCTAATAAAACATCTTTACGCATTCATAAAATCAATAAAAAAGAAGTAATCGGAAATAATAAGTGACATGATAGTGTTTTATATGAAGAGTAGTGCTCGGTTTTAACAGAAGATCATTTAAATTGAGTAAGAGCAAAAATATTAAAAACTAAATAAGTCATCAAGCAAAAAAAAGTTGTTTTATATTTTTCATTCTTATAAAAAACCGCATAAAACATTCCTGTTCCAAAAGCTAAAATAACTGTGTGATCTGTTAGAAAACAAAAAACATATGCATCACCAAGATATTTTCTAAGAGCTTCATAATCAACTGCATTATTCACCTCTGATTGAGGAGTTCAATGGGTTATAATATCTGATATTGTTCAACCTATAAGTTGTCAAAAAACAACAAAACAAATTATTGATATGAAAATATGTTTGTAATTATTAAAAAAGTTTTTTTTAGTTTCCATACTATAATATAAAAATAACAAAAAAATT
>CASFBV010000102.1 GCA_949293065.1 uncultured Mycoplasma sp. | reverse complement strand
TTAGTTCAAAAGAAACAATTAAAAAGGCACAAGGCAAAGATTATAAAATTAAAGAGGAAAATTTATATAAAGGTTACATTTTTATTAAAATGGAAATGACAGATGAAGCTTGATTCCTTGTAAGAAATACAGAATTTATTACAGGTCTAGTTGGATCAAGTGGTGGGGGTTCAAAACCTACTCCTATTTCAAATAGAGAATTTGAAAAAATGTTAAAAAGACAACAAGAAAAAATTAATGAATTTGAATCAATTGAATATAAAAATCCATATCAAGAAGGTGTTGTTGTTAAAGTTAAAGAAGGTTCATTTAAAGATGAAAGAGGAAAAATTATTGAAACAAACTTTGACAACTTAACAGCTGTTGTTGAAATTGTAACATTTGGTAGAAAAGTTCCTGTTGAATTTCCTTATAACAATTTACAAATTGTAAAAGAAGATTAATATGAATTTTTTTAAAAGACAATGACATAATTTCAAAAATTATGTTGAAGATAATAAAAAAACAATAATTAGAAATTTTATTATCTTATTCATTGTTATAGTTATTTTGCTAATTATTGATTTAGTATGTAAGCAATGTTTATTTAAAGACCCAGGACCAGATGACTTAGGACCTGTTCAATCTAAAAGTTGATTATTTGGTATTAGAAGTGTAAGGAATACAGGATTAACATTTGCTACTAAAGCAAATGCCAACATTGCATTAGTTACTTTTTTCAATATAGTTATTTGATTAGCTTGCATTGTATTTACATTCTTTTTAAGATCAATGTGATTTGCAATATTTATTGGATTCATATTTGCAGGATCAATGGGAAATACAATCGATCGTTTAGCATTTGGGTACGTTAGAGATTTTGTATATTTACCATGGTGTGACAAAGGGACATTTAATTGATCTGATGTTGATGTAATGGTAGGTTGTTTCGGAGTGATTATTACAATGTTAACAATTTATATAGTAGGAGCAATAAGAAGAAAATAATGAGTGATAAGAGTTTTAGAAAAATAGGTTTTTTTTCAGCTTTATCAATATGTTTAACATCTATTGTAGGAATAGGTATTTTTCTTAAAAATGCTTCAATTGGAAAAAGTGTTGATGGTAATGGAACTTCATGATTATTAACTTGAATTATTTCAGGATTAATTGCAATTTTGTTAGCTTTTCATTTTGGGAAAATTTCTATTATAGAATCTAAAAAAGGATTGACAGGATTAAATTCTTGAGTTGATAATCTATCTGATAAAAAAAATCAGTGATTTAAAAAAATAGTTTCAATTAATTATGGATATTTTTATAATCCAATCCTTTCATTGTGTCTTTCATTTTTTTGTACCGAATTTTTGATTCTATTTATTCAAACAATAGCCCCAAGTATTTCATTTGATTTATGAGTATATTTTTTGATTACACTTTGTTTCTTAGTTTTCTTTATTTTGAATAATTATTTTTCAATCAAAATTAGTGGTTATATTTCAATTACAACATCTATACTAAAATTTATTCCTTTATTAATGGCGATTTTGATTGGTTTAATTTTTGCAAATATTCATAATATCCCTTCTCATGATTCATTAAATGGATTTAATCAAAAAATTTCATTTGGTAAGGCAATTCAAGGAATTGTTTTATCAATACCATCTGCTTTGTTTGCATTTGATTCATTTGTTGGTGTTGGTACATTTTCAAAAAATGTTAAAGGAGGAACAAAAACAGTTTCTAAAGTTATTATTGTTTCAATGATTTTAGTTACAGTAATTTATTGCTTGATTTGTCTTTCTTCAATCTTTCACTTTATTCCTTCTTCATCTGGAGGAACAACTATTTTAAATGTTTTAATTGATTCTCTACCTACAAATGTTAAAAAAGGAATAACAATTTTTGTTTCATTATTTATTTTTATTTCAGCATTTGGAACATCTAATTCAATTATTGGATCATCATTAAATGAATATAGAAATATTATAATTAATCAAAAAACTAGATTATCACAAGTTTTATTTTCAAAATTTAAAGATGAAAAAAAATCATCATTGATATTAGCAATTATTATCATGACATTTTGATCAATTGTAATGTTTGTCCCATCAATGATAATTAATAATGACTCCTTAATAGATGGTTTTTCAAACTTGGTTGTAATATACATATTTCTGATTTACGCATATACAATTTTCTTATTTTGAAAAAATTACTTTTTACAAAATAAAATTACTAATTCTAAAATTAAAAATAATGTTTATACAACATTAGTTTGGTTATCAATTATATTGACTTTGTCTTGTGTTTTATTAAATATTGTTTATATTTTTATTAATGGAATTTCTGACCCATTTATTAAATCATCTTTAGGATTATTTATTTCAAATGGAAATAATTTATCAAATTTAAACAATTTGATTTTGTATGTAGTGTTTAGTATTGTATTTCTAAGTTTTCCATTTATTGTTTATAAAGAAAGAAAAATAGAATAATTTAAATAATGTTTTTTGAAATTGTTTTATTAGAAAGTTCAATTTCACCAAATTCTTTAATTTAAATTGATCTATCTTTCTTTGTTTCTTGTTTTAAGCTATTTTTTAGATAAATTTAGTTCTTTTTTCATTGTTTATACCAGGATATTTTGCTGGGACAAAAAAATTATATATTGTTCTTTAAAATATTTTCATATTGATTAGGTGTTAAAAAGTTACCAAAATAAATACCAATAATAAAAACCAGGAATTTCTCCCTGGCTGTCCTTGTAAAATTAATTTAACCAACAAAGAAAGGACAATTACATTATATGAAATTTATATT
>CASFBV010000101.1 GCA_949293065.1 uncultured Mycoplasma sp. | reverse complement strand
TTATTATGGGTTAAATTAATTTTACAAGGACAACCAGGGAGAAATTCCTGGTTTTTTATTATTGGTATTTATTTTGGTAACTTTTTAAAAATAATGAAGTAAAAATTGTAACAATTGGTACAATGAAAGATATGAAGAAACAAACTTTTGAACAAATCGTACTTGAATTTATCAAGAAGCAAGAAGAGCATAATAAAAAACAAGAAGAACATAACAAAAAAGTTGATGAGAGGCTTGGCTTCCTCGAATCATTGCATAGAGAAGAGATAAACAAAAATAAATAAAAACTACTTCGAAATACCAACTTTATAGCAATCTTTGGGTAAATTTTAGGAATTGTGGTATAATAAAATTAGGATGAGAGATGGGAATAGATTTCCATTTTTTTATTCTAAAAATTCAATGAAAAGGAGTGAAATGAACAAAGATAAAAACACACATAAAATCAATAAAACTGAACTGCAAAAATTAATTAGAATAATCCAAATAAAATTATCGACTATTGAATATTTAGAAAATAATGAAGTAAAAATTGTAACAATTGGTACAATGAAAGATATGAAGAAACAAAGTTTTGAGCAAATTGTACTTGAATTTATTAAGGAACAAAAAGAACAAAATAAAAAAGTTAATCAATTTATTGATGAACAAAAAGAGTTTAATAAAAAGCAAGAAACATTTAATAATAAACAAGAAGAACATAATAAGAAAGTGGATGAGAGGCTAGATTTTCTTGAATCATTACATTGGGAAGAAGTTAATAAAAAATAATTTTATGAAAAGGCAATATATTTACTTATGTGGTCCAACTGTATACAACAAAGTTCATATTGGAAATATGAGGCCAATAGTTACTTTTGATCTAATTTTAAGAGGTATGAAGTTTTTAAACAATAATATTTATTTCATTCACAACATAACTGACATAGATGACAAAATAATAGCACAAGCTCAAAAAGAAAGAATTGATGAAGAAGAAATATCATCTAAGTATTTTGAGTTTTACAAGCAAATGCTTAAAGAATTTAATATTGAAACTATTGATATAATGCCAAAAGTTTCTGAAAAAATAAAATTGATAGAAAACTTTATTAATAGTTTAAAAGATAAAAATTATGTGTATGAATCAAATGGATCATACTATTTTAAAACATCAAAATTAAAAGAATATGGGGAAGTATCAAAAAATGATTTAGATAATCTTAAATCAGAAGATGATAATAAAGATAAAGAAAATGCTTTCGATTTTGCTCTATGAAAAAACAAATCAGAAGGTAAAACTTGAAATACTTCATTAGGACAAGGAAGACCTGGATGACATACAGAATGTGCCGCATTTATATACGAAAATACAAAAGAAGAATCATTGTTAATTCATGGTGGTGGGATTGATTTAAAATTTCCACATCACGAAAATGAAAATGCTCAATTCAGAGCTCTAACAAATAATCCAATAACCAAAGAATGATTGCATGTAGGAATTATTAACTATAAAAATCAAAAAATGTCTAAATCATTAGGAAACATATTATTTACAGATGAATTTTTACATAAATATAATAGCTCAACAAATGCAGCAGATTTATTTAGATTGCTAATTCTTTCATCTTCTATCAAATCAACAATAGAATTAAGTGATGAATTAATGGAATCATTAATTAAAAAGAATAATCAAATTAAAAAAATTGTTAATTATGTTCTATTAAATAAATTAACTATTAAAAAAACAACAAAAGTTGATAATTCAATTATTGAAGATTTATCGAAGGCAAAATTTTCAAATATATATAAAAAATTAAATGAATTGATTAAAGAATTTAATTCAAAAAAAGAAAATGATATTGCTATTAAAATATTTGATTTAATTTCATTTTTAGGTTTCACTATTACAAATATATCTATTGATACTGAATATATAGAAATATATGAAGAATGAAAACAAGAAATTAATAATAAAAATTATAAAAAAGCTGATCAACTTAGACAAATATTAATGGAAAAAGAATTAATTTAAAAGTATAGATGAATAAAAAAGGCAAAAATTGCCTTTTTTGTTTTAAGTACTCTTAAAATTTATTTTATTATTTTAAAAGAATATACTTTTAATTTAATAAAATAATAGTGTATATGAAAGATAATAAGAAATTGTATAAAAAAGATTCTAATGAAATTTATGAATGTGAAGCATGTTCAGATCATGTTTGCAATGATGAATGTGGATGCGAATTATCAGAAGCAGCTAAACAATCATTAAAGAAAATGTTAGAAAGAAATAAAGACAATTAGAAAGGTTTAATATGAAAATCAAAAAATCTACTTGACTAGGTTTAGGAGGATTATTAAGTGCAACAGCAGTTGCTTTATTTGTTCCGGCATTTAGCCAATCTTGTTCATGTTCAAAATCATCTTCATCATCTGAAGATCATTATGAAAACAATATAGACCCTTCAAATCCTAATGCTTCATTTGCAGGTCCTGTTTCTCTATTGAAAACTAATTTTAGTTTAAAAGATTTAGGAATGGAAAAAATGTCATTAGATGATGTTAAAGCAAAAATAACATCAAAATGATTTTTTGAAAACAAACAAAAACTTTTTGATAATTATCCTAATTTTAAACAAAGTAGCATTACAAATCTTCAAGTAAATCAACCATTACCTTATCAACTTGATATTTCATTCAAACTAAATGGTATAGATCAAAAAATAACACTTACAAAATCTATTGAAGATGAATATGGAGAAGTTAATAAAAATTTAGTACAAAGTCAAAGTCCAGAGATTAATTCATTTAATAAAATAGAAATTAAAATTGAAAACTATAATGTACCAAGACAAGTTAATAATGAATATTATGAAACTGATTTAATTAAACAATATGGACAATATGGTTTTAAATATCCAGCTTGAAATAATAATTATGAAAATGAAAAAGGTGATGATGTATCAGACAATGGTTATTTAACTTTACCATCAGGAGATAAAATTAATTTATCACAAAAAGTTTTTGAAGAAAGAGTTCCAGGTATTGATAAAAAATATTCAGATGCAACATGAATAAGATCAGAAATTAAAAATAAAACTCTTAAAAAGCACCCTGCTGCTGACGGAATTCATCAATTACAATTAAGTGATGATCAAAAAGCTGTTGATAAACATTTTAGTTTAAACTCTTCAATTTTAGGTATTTCATCATTAGGATTATATGCTCCTGCTGGTGAGGTTGTTAAATTACAATTTTCAAAAGAAACATATGACTTGATGAAAGCGCAAGGAATTAATAATTTTAAAATCATTTTAAATTCAAGTTATTTTGACAATAAAGGACCTAGTGATAAAGGTAGAATTTCAAACAGATATCCTTTTATTTATTCTGAATTTCAAGTTAAAATTAGTGACATTGATCCAGATACATACACTTATGAATTTGGAACTCCATTTGGAGGAACAATTTCAGTATTTCTTGATTCACATCTAAAAGCCCCGAATTCAAATAGTTTATATGGGACAAACGTTAATTATGATTTCAATGTAGTAGGCGCAGTTGAAATGCTTTCATACTTTCATGGAGTTACAACAGAAGATGATTGAAATCAACAAATGAATAAAGTTAAAAATGGAGAAATAACAGTTGGAGAAATGTCATTTGATTTTCCATTCGGTGCAGGTAATGTTCAATTTACTGGATTGAATAAAATTGCATGAGTTAGTTTAACAGATGTTGTTTATCCAAAAACTATTATTCAAAAATGAAATGACTTCTTATTTTTAAGTGAGTATTTTGCTTCAAGAGATGTATCAGATTCAATTAGAAAATTAAATTTTAGATTTAATGATGATATCTGAGGTGGAGGAGCTGCATATGGGGGGGGTAATGCCTTATCTTGTCCATTAAGTTGAGCTAGACCATTTATTACAAATGATGAATGAACAATTAAAAATAACTGAGGAAATTTCCATGAAATTAACCATAACTTCCAACAAAATGCTGCTTTTTTTATTGGAGATTCACATGGTGAAACCAATCAATTAACAATGGCTAGTTTTTCTGTTCTTTCAGATGCAACTAGATGAAGAAATTTATATAATCCAACTGGTGAATATACAACTGGTGAATGAACTAGAATGTCCAATGAGTATGCTTTAATTAATTGAATTAAAAATGATAATTACAATGCTAATGGTAAAAAAGTTGCAGGGAATGGAAGACCTGCTCAAAGTGGTGGAGAATATGAATACCAAATTTATGGATTAATTTTATTTATGATTGGCACATATAATTATGTGAATTATGCAAAACATGACATTGCAACAGATAATGGATCTTATGAAGGAATTGTAGATCAATATTCAAATAAAAAAGGATGAATTCAAAAAGAAGGTGGATTCTACGAAATTCTTGAGCTTTCAGATTATTTCCAATTAGATTTTTGACCAGTTCTTCAAAAATACTATCCAATTTGACATGATGACGGACAATGTCCAGAATTTGGAAGCTGACCTAAATGATCTGCAGATCATACATGACCAAAAGATTATAACTCTGCAACAAAATGACAAAAACAAGAAATTGATCGTTTAAATAAAAGTTATAAATCATTTGATTTTATAGGAAATATCTATGCTTCAGGAATTTATATGTATAATAACAAAACCAAAAACTTTGATTATACTAATGATACAGCAGCTCCTTATCAAATTCCAGCAGGAAGACAATATACATTTGATTTTGAAAAAGGTATTAATTGATTAGAAAATGATCCAAATTATCAATTTAGTTGATCTCAACTAAAATTTAATTCAACTACTAAATTAGGCGGAACATTAGAATTAGATCCAGAAAATAACAAGAGATTAATTTATACTCCACCTGCAAATTCAATTGATAAAATTGATGAATTTGACATTGCTATTATTCCTGATAAAAACTTTAAAGGAAGACCTTCAAATTATGTAGATCAATATAAATGAAAAGTTAAAGTAAGACAAGTTGCAAATGCTGCAAATGCTTCAGTATTTTTACTTCCAGATGCAACAAAAAGTTACTGAAGTTTTGATAAAAGATTAGAATATATGAGAAATGAGTCAAATGCAATTTATTCAGATGTTGAAGATATTTCTCAAGGAATTTTAGCTTATACTAAAAAAGATTATGATATTAGTGTAAATGGAAAAACAGAAAAAGTCATTCCTCCTACAGGAACAAGAATTAAATTTAATTTTGTAGCACCAAAAACAGGCGAATATAAAATTAAAGCTTCTTATGCTTATCAGATATTAATTTATAAAGGAATTTATGGAATAGACAATAAACCTCAACAAATATATTCAGACACACATTACAAACCATCCCCTGTTATTCTTTCTACAAAAAATGGTGAGGTTAAATTTAATTTAACAGAAGGAGAAATTTTACCCTTAGACATATATATTTTTAAC
>CASFBV010000100.1 GCA_949293065.1 uncultured Mycoplasma sp. | reverse complement strand
TAGCTTTGGTAATTAATGTTGAAACACATTTACAAAATCCTAATAAATACAGGTTAGGATCAATAATAACAAATCAAGAATTAGAAAGATACTTCAAATTAATTGAAAGTAATGAAACTCATCAAATATTCAACTTGTGATAAATGGTAAAATTGATTCATCAAGGAAATTATTGGTAATGAAATTGGTATCTTTATATTATTTTGCATACTTGTGAATTTGCTAAAATTTTAATTAAGATTTGCTGAAAACTAAAATTATTTAATTTGATATCCATTTTTAATATATAATAGTCATAGATTATAAATACTTTAAATACAAATAATTATTAATTTAGTGAGGTTAAAATTATGACTGATGTTAAATTCTTTGCATTAGGTGGATTAGATGAAAATGGGAAAAATTGTTATGTTTTAGATATCAACAATGATTTGTTTGTTGTTAATTTTGGAACAAAAGTTCCTGTTGTTTCTTCATATGGAATTGACACATTAATTCCTGATTATGAGTATTTGAAACATCAATCAAGAAGAATTAAAGGAATTTTCATTACAGATACAAAAAACGATTCTTTATCAGGACTTCCATGATTATTAATGGAAATTCCAGATATTGAAATTTTTTGTTCTTCTTTTTCAAAAGAACCAATTGTAGACAGAATTTCCAAATATAACATTGATCCAAAATCAATAAAAATAAATGTTTTACCTTTTGAGGGTAAAAAATTTGGTGATACATTAGTTAAAGCTATTCCATTAGCTGGTGCTTTACCTGGAACAATTGGATTTAGTTTTACAACTAAAGAAGGTTCATATTTATTTTTATCAAATTTTGTAGATGGTGATTTAGGTGTTTATGGAAAAACTGATTTAGCTCAAATTAAAAAGGATTACCCAAATATTATTGGTTTATTTTTAGATTCAGGAATGTCAAATTTAAATGGCAAATCAATTCAAAAGATTGATATTAAAAATGAATTAGATCAAATATTTTCAGAAGCTACAAAGGATGAAAGAATTATTGTTGGAGCTTATGATCAAGAGATGTCGACATTACACCAAGTTTTAGATATGGCTTTGAAATATAATCGTGATGTTGTAACTTATGGTCGTTCATATCATCAATTATTAGAACTTTTACATAAAAGTAACCCCTCATTAAAACTACCAAAAATTTTGGACTATAAATATATTTCAAAACACAACAATGATGTTGTTATCATAGTATCAGGAACTGTTGAAAGATTATTTAAAAGATTTACAAGAATTACTGAAAATAATGATGTTTATTTAAAATTCAATAAAACTGATCATTTTGTTATGATTGCTCCTCCAATCAATGGACAAGAAACAGAATCATCATATGCTTTGGATGAAATTGCAAGAATTACACCTAAAATTACTGATATTTCAGAAGATAAATTTTATCAATGTCGCCCTACAAAACAAGACATTGTAGATATTGTTTATACATTAAATCCAAAATATTTTTTACCAATTCAAGGATTGTTTAGATATTTATCTGTTGCAATAAGAGAAGTTGAAGCTTCTGGTTATCCTCAATCAAGATGTGTAATTTTACAAAATGGTAAATTAGTTCATTTTAAAGGTGCTGAATTAGTTTCTCAAAAAGGTAGAATCTCAGAAGTTGGTGAAATTATTATTGATGGATTTGGTGTTGGAGATATATCAAAAGAAGTTATTTTTGAAAGAGAAACTCTTGTTCGCGATGGTGTTATTATTATTTCTTCATTAATTAGAAAATCTGACAAAAAATTATATGATAATGTAGATATTAAATATATTGGTGTTATTTCAAATGATGAAAGAGATGAGGTTGATGAATTAATCAAATCAAATTTAATAACTCTTTACAATAAAGCTTTATCAAATGAAGATGAATCATTAAGACCGATTTCATCTCAATTCCAAAATACATTGAAAAAATCTATTAGAAAAAAAGTGTTTAAATTAACAGATAAAGAACCAATGATTGTAGTTTCTTTCACAGAAGTTTAGAGGATTTAAATTCAATTTTTAAAGGTCAAACTGACCTTTTTTATTTTTTTAATGTCTAAAATAGTTACAAAAAACCTTAAAAAGTTTTCCACATTTTGGTAGTTTTCCACACTAAAATGTGGAAAAAGTAAGAATTTTTTTATTTTTTTGGCGTTTTTGACCATTTTTTCGCATATATAAATGGAAGGAGGAAAAATGAAAAAACGATAAAAATTTAATCTAAGATTTTTTACCTAATATTTAGTTTTCATTTTGTATTGAATTAAGCTATTTTAAAAATAAAGACCTAAGAATTTTGAAATTAAATGTTAATTTAAAAATCTTTTAATTCTTTTGTAAAAAATTAAAAGAAAGAAGGCAACATGTATATACCAAATTTCAATCTTAATCAGATAAACGATCTACCTAATCCTAAATTAGTAGTAAAACAAAATTGCAAACAGTCAGAATCAAATCAGGTAGATAGTGATACAGATGTTTTTGAAATTAAAAAAGATTATGAGATTAAAAGTTTTTACCTTGATAATCAAGGTAAAGATATAACACAAGAAAAAAGCAAGTGAGAAAATGATTCTATTAATAAAAGTCAAATTAAATTTTCATGAGACAACAATAGCGGAGTTTTCTTATTTGACTTTTCATTCTTGAATAGAAATGCCGTAAATGAAATAGATTTTAAAATTAACAGTCAAAAAGAGTATAAATACAAACCTAATTTTATTAATACAAACAACATTTATAACAGCACAATTTATAGTTCAAATATATTGAATAATGAATTTAATATTTCAAACACAAAATTAATTCAAATATCTCTAAAAGGAAACAACATTACTAAAATAATAAATATTGTCCTTAATAATTACCAAATAAGTAAAAATGATTTTTTCATTCAAAAAGAAAAAAATTTATCTTTAAATTTTCAAAACTCTATCTTAATCGAAGGAGATGAGATAAAAGACACTTACTCAAGTTTAATGTTTAGTCCGATTGATTTGGAGCAAGGAAAATGAAATAAAGATATTATTAAAATTAAAAACGTTAGTGATGATGTTTTCAAAAGAAATAAAATTGAACTTAAATCCCTTGAGGGATTACCAGTTACATCAAGCTCAAAAAGCGCATTTGACATAAATCTTTCTCATTATAAATCTGAACAAATAGTTCAGATAAATCAAAACACTTATTATGATACAAATAAAAAAGAGACAATAAAAGGATTTGATAAAAATTCAAACCCAGGATATATACCACCTTTTGAATTTTCTGGTTCCTTTTATCCGATTTTAACTATTAATTTAAATGGAGTTTTAATTAAGGTATCTTGAGAGCAAAATTTTGATAAACCTTATTTTAAAGAAAATCAAGGAATTAATAGAATATATATAAGTAATTCATATAATGGTGACGAAGATCTAGAATGAACTATAATATCACAGAACTTAATAGAAGAATCTAAACAATATAATTTCACATATGAAGAATTTCTTAAATGATTAGCTGATAGCAATTAATAGAGGGTTATTTAGTATTTGAAAAAACCATTCATTTTGACTACAATCGTATTTGTCTCAACAATATCGATTATTCCAATATCTTTAGTAACTTCTTGTTCGAGTGTTAAAAATTCTACAGGTGATAATGAAATAAATGATAGTACTCCTGACAAAGTAACAGATGCAAATGATTTTTTTCCAGATTTATATGTCGATGATTATTATGACTATGTGGAATTTGATAATGATGCCAATCCAGTTATTGGCGATAAATTTATAATGAAAGTAATTGAAGGTGTTGTATCAAGAGTTTCTTCATCTACAGGTGAAATTCAATTTTCTGTTGTTAGATATTCAGATTCTGTTGTAGATTTTAATTTTAAATGAATAAATGATGATGTCACCACATTATATAAAACTTATACTTTTGAATTAAAAAAAGCAGGCAATAATTAAAGTCTGCTTTTTTTAATTCATTCCAAAGTTTGAAGGATCGAATTGTCCATTTTTTGCTTTTGCTGAGAATTCTTTCATTCTTTTTTTCATCTGATCAAATTCATTTACTAACATGTTGTATTCTTGAACGCTTCTGCCGCAACCCTTGATAATTCTTTCTTTTCTTGAAGAATTTTTTAATAATCTCGGATCTTTTCTTTCTTCATTAGTCATAGATGAAATAATGATTTCAAATAACTTTAATTTTTCTTCCGCTTTTTCCGCTTTTTCATTATCTACTTTTAAATTACCTGGAAGGAATTTTAAAATTTTTTGAATTGACCCTAATTTTCTTACTTGTCTTAAATTATCTAATAAGTCATCAAGATCAAATTCTCCCTTCATCATTTTATTGATCATTTTTTTAGATTTTTTCTCATCTATAACTTCTTCCGCTTTTTCAATTAATGAAAGAACATCACCCATTCCCAATATTCTTTCTGCCATTCTATCTGGGTGAAATAAATCTAGATTAGAAACTTTTTCGCCAGTACCTATGAAAACAATTGGAATGTTAAGTAAATATCTAATTGAAAGAGCTGCTCCACCACGAGCATCTGAATCTAATTTTGTGATAATAGAACCTGTTAGATTTAATTTTTCATTAAATGTAGTTGCAACATTAATAATGTCTTGCCCTGATAAAGCATCAGCTACAAAGAAAATTTCATTTGGTTTCACAATTGATTTTACTCTTACTAATTCATCCATTAATTTTTCATCTATTGATAAACGTCCTGCTGTATCTATGATGACTAATTCGTATTTTTCTTCATGTGCTTTTTCCATAGCATCTTTAACTATCTTGTCAACATCTGTTGAATTTTCAATTGTAAAATAGTCAACATTAATTTGTTTTGCAAGCGAAATTAATTGTTGCACAGCAGCAGGACGATAAACGTCTGCTGCAACAACTAATATTTTTTCTATTTTTTGTTTTTTTCTAAAATATGCTGCAAGCTTTGCAACTGTGGTAGTTTTACCTCCACCTTGTAGCCCTGTCATCATAATAACAAAAGGTTTTTTTGTTATTTGCATTTCTTTCACTTTGTCACCCAAAATATGAGTTAATTCTTCTTTAACAATTTTTACCATTTGTTGTCCGGGATTTAATTGTTTCATTACATCTTGTCCAACAATTTTTTCTTTAACTGAGGAAATAAAATCTTTAACTACTTTTAAATTAACATCAGCTTCAAGCAAAGCCATTTTTATGTCTCTTGTTATTTCTAGAATATCTTCTTCTTTTAATTGTGTTTTTTTAGTAGCTTTTGCAATTGCTTTTTGCATTCTTGAACCAATGAAGTCAAACATTTTAATCTCCTTTATTTATAAATCTATTATTTCACATTCAACACTTTTAGTTTTTGAATCTATTTTAATTATACCATATGAAGGTTTTGAGCCTCCTCTTGGGAAAGAAGGAGAACCTGGATTAATAACAATTCCTTCGTCATATTCAAAAATTTTAGGAACATGAGTATGTCCATGAATTAAAATATCACATTTTTGTTTTAGTAAAACTTTATGCATAAATTCATAATTATCTAGTTGCTGGTATGAGCCAATTAGGTGCCCGTGTTCAAGATGGAATTTTATTCCTTCAATTTCAAAATCTAATTCATCTTTGAAAGTTGAATCTCAATCATTGTTTCCTCTTACTATGTAATTAATATTTTTATTTATTATGCTATCACTACAAGTGAAATCACCTGCAATTATGGAAAAATCATGTTTGACATTTTTCAAAATATAATCCATAATTTCAATATTGCCGTGAATATCTGAAAGTAATAGTAAAGTAATTTGAGACATTGTTATTCCTTTTTATCTTTTAATAATTTTAAATTATTGCTTTTGATTTTTTTATTTGTTTTATTTATTATTTCTAAAATTTTATTTTCAATATTTTTTTCATTTTGATTAAATAGTGAATTATTATCATTTATTTTGTATTTATTTTTAAAACAAGAAACATTAACTCCAATCATTGATATTTCTTCTTCATTTCAAATTTTATTAAATAAAATTAATACTTGTTCATATATATCTTCGAACTCAATTAAAGGTACAACTGTTTTATAAGATGAATTAATTAATTTTTTATCTTTGGTTTTTATTATTATTCCAATATGTGAAGCAACTATGTTTCTGTTTTCAAGTTCTTTTACAATATTTTCAACATCTATTTTTAGTGTCCTATAAATTTCGCTAATATTATTAGAATATTTTTTATCAAATGTTTTTTGTGCTCCAATTGATATTGATTCATTATAAGATAAATTAATTTTATCATCACCAATTCCGTTCGCATTATCAATATAATAATTTAATTTATTTTTAAAAATTCTTAAAAATTTTCCATCGTTTTTATTAATTTTTGCAAGATCTCCAATTGTTAATATTCCTTCATTTATCATCTTTTTAGAAAGTGATTTTCCAATCCCAACAAAAGATTGAATATTTAATGGTCAAATTAAATTTGGAATGTCATTTTTTTTCAAAATTGTTATTCCTTTTGGTTTATTTAGATCTGTTGCCATCTTTGCTAGAAATTTATTATAAGAAACCCCTATTGAAACATTTAATTTGAATGTATTAAAAATATCATTTTGAATTTTTTGAGCTAATATAAATGGCGAAGAAAATTTTTTTGAAAATTTTGTTACATCTAAATATCATTCATCAATAGAACCTATTTCAATTTCATTAGTGTAGTTTTTTCGTAAAAAATTAAATATTTTTTTCGATATAGTTTCATAAAGAAAATAATTAGGTTTAACATTAATAATTTCGGGGCAAAATTTTTTAATTTCAAAATTTTTCATAGGAACTTTTGCACCTTTTTGTTTTGCTGAATAAGATAAAGAAGATGCTATTGAGTATGATTTGTTATAACTAATTGCTATATCTTTACCTTCTAATTCTGGTCTTAAAATAGTTTCACATGAAACAAAAAAAGAATCTATATCTAAATGAAAAATAATTTTGTTAGTAACCATAATTAAATTTTATTTTGTTTTTTTATTTCACTTCATTTTCTAGGAAAATTATTTGGAGTTTTGTTTTCTTTGAAGTAAGAAATAATTTTATGTGTTTTATTATCATTTAAATTTATTTCATTAATTTCAATATTTTTGATATTTAATTTATCAATAATCATTTTAGATTCTTCTAATTCATTGTTTGCTTCTTTGGATTTTAAAAAAACGTATTGACAATTTATTTTTCCTATTTTTGATGAAACCTCAATTAACATATTTAAAGGCATGACTGCTCTTGCAGTTACAACATCGTATATTTCTTTTTTAGGCTCTTCTTCTATTCTTTTGCAAAATATATTTAAATTAAAAAGATTTAATTTTTCTTTTATTTCTTCTAAAAATAAAACTCTTTTTTTAATTGGTTCATAAATGTCAAGATTTATTTTATTTTGTTTAAAAATATAGAATGGAATAGAAGGGAATCCAGCACCAGCTCCAATATCTAGTAATTTATAAGGTTCATTAATCTTAATTGATTTGTCTAATAAAACAATTGATTGATAAATTCCTTCTTTTCAAATCAATTCTTCATCTCATCCTGTTAAGTTGAATTTTTTGTTATTTTCAATAATTAAACTAACATACATTTTCAACTTATTAAATGTATCACTATTTTTATTTACATATTCAAAAACTTTTTCTTCTCAAAAAAACATAATTAGATTTTTTTAAATGAGTATAATTCAGACATTGATTTAGAATTAAAATCAATTTCAATTGCTTTGGCAATAATAGATTCTAATGAAATAATTTTTAATTTATTTGATTTTATTTCTCTTGCTTTAGGTAATGAATCAGAAATTAAAACTTTATCGATTGCATCATTTTTATCAAAAATTTCAAAACCTCTTGAGAATAAACCGTGAGTTGCAGCTAAATATATTTTTTTAGCACCTTTTGATTTTAGATATTCAGCAGCTTTTATAATTGTTCCACCTGTATCTATCATATCATCAAAGATAATGCAATTTTTGCCTTCTACATTTCCCAAAAGACCAACAATTTCTGAGATATTAGGTCCAGTTCTTCTTTTATCAATAATTGCTATTGATACATCTTTTGTGATTAATTCTGCAAACCTTCTTGCTCTAACAGCTCCACCGTGATCTGGAGAAACAATTGAAAATTTAATATTTTTTTCTTCTCTTTGCAATGTGTTTGTTAGGGGATACATCCATCTTAAATCATCTACTGGAATATCATAAAATCCTTGGATTGAAGGGTTATGAAGATCAAATGTAATTAATTTATCAACTCCGGCATTTTCTAATAATTTAGCAACCAATTTTGCTCCAATAGGTTCTCTTTGTGAAGCTTTTCTATCTTGTCTTGAATAACATAGATAAGTAGATATAACAACAATATTCGAAGCTGATGCTCTTTTTAATGAATCAACAAACAGCAACAATTCCATTAATGCATCATTTGAATTAATACTACAAATAATATATACTTTCTTGTTTCTTACTGTTTTGCTTGATTTTATTAAAATCTCACCATCTGCAAATATAGTTTTATTGACATCAGTTAAATTAATTTTTAACTTTTCTGCTACTGATTTAGCTAAGGCTATTTGATTAGGTAATCCAAATACCACACTCTGATTATTATCAATTTTTCCTGACATCTTTTATCTCCATTAATCAAATAAAATTGATTTTCTTTTGTTATCTTGAATTTCTTTTCAACTGATATATTTTTCTAAAGTGTCATTTCAAGTATTTTCCAATAAACCTTCAACTTGTTTTAAATGATTGTTTTCAATTTCATCAAGAATTTCTTTTACTTTAATATCTAAGTCAGTTTCATAAACATTCATTGATACTTTGTTTGCATAAATAATAGTTGTTTTAATGTAAAAATCTTTAATTTTATTTAGCATATTATATTTAACATTGTTTAGGAATCAATATTCAAATTCCTTACTTCCTTGATAAACATTTTCAAATGAAGCCGGATTTGAGATTAGTAATAAGTAGTATTGAGAGATAAACATTAGTTCCAATATTGTTCTTTCTCAAATGATGTCATAAAATTCTTCAATATTATCAATTTGCGCAATAACCATTTCTTTATTTTTTCAATAAACTTCTGAATCATTATTTTTAACAGTTTCTTTAAATGCTTCCATATCTCTAAAATTTTCTTTAAATTTAATTGCATCTTTATATGAGATACCTTGAATATTTCTATTTGATAAAGATAATTCATGAGTTTTTTCAACATCCAAAATTAGAGTTTTTCTTCCTCCAAAATCTATTTCTTCTGATTCAAGTCTTTTGGTAACAAAAGGCATATGAGTCCTCCTTATTTTTTTCTTTATCTAAATAATAATTAAAATTTTACTATAAAAATTTTTGGTTTTTACAAAAATTGTGATACAAGAGATTGAAATAAAACAACACTCATTGCACGAGTGTTGTTGAAATTATTAAAAAATAACAGTTGGCATTGGAGAGTCATTAGATGATGATAATGAATCTCATTTAAGCCTTAGGTCTCCGTTTTTACCTAATTCAATTTCGCCTTTTTGGACATCATCCATTTTTGCAACAATTTTATTTTTGATAACAGTGTCTGAGACATCATCAGCAATGTTTACTAATCCACTAATTCCTGATGTTACTGCAGAAATTATGCCACCAATTGCTCCTCCGCCTGCTCCAGCTGAAATTTTTTCTTGTTCTTCAATTGATAAATTTTTAAATCCATCTAATTTCATTATGTGTATCCTCCTTGTAATTTTATTAGATTTAAATTTTTAAATAAAAAACCTCCTTTCTTTGTAGAAAAAAAGAGATCATTTAAATCAAACTATTAATTAAAAATCATAAACATAAAATAACGTATCTTTGAAAGCAAAATAATTATACCATAATTACACTTTTTTTGTTTTAGTTTCTATTGTTGATGTATTAGATTTTGAGAATAAAGTAGAACTAAAAATAGATTGTAATCTTTCTACAACAGAAAGAATCAATCTTCCTATCTGAATAATTTGATAGTATAACATTTCATCATTTGACATAATTTTTTTTGATTCTTTTTGCAAGATAGCAAATTGATTTTCAAATTCATTTGATAGTTCGTTATATTTATCGTATTTATCATTTGAATCACTTTTATAAAGTTTAATTGTTTGTTCGATATGATTCAAATAAAGTTTTGTTATAGGTTTTAATTTTTTGATAGTATCTTTTTCAATTTTATTTCTAACAATAATTTTTGCAATTGATGATGCATATTCACATGATCTTGATAAATCTTTTGTTGAATAAATTGTTGAGATAATAAATCTTAAATGATTAGCTCTTGGATCATCTTTTGAAATTGTTCAAATGCATTCATCAAGTAGCTCTTCTTCCATTGCTTTTGAACGTTTTAATCTTCTCTCAGTATTATCATAAATAATACCTAAATCATTTGCATCTGTTTTTTCAATATCATTTCATAATTTTGAATGAATTTCATGAACAAGCATTAAGTAACTTAATGTTAAATCTTTAAGTTTTTTTTCTGATAATAATAGTATGTTGTAATTTGTTGACATAGTTTATCCAATCCTTCCATTAATATAATCTTTTGTTTTCTTATCTTTTGGTCTTAGGAAAATTTGTTTTGTATCGCCTTTTTCAATTATTTTACCTTGGTAGAAAAAGAAAGTTTCATGACTAATTCTTTGTGCTTGCGCCATTGAATGAGTAACAATGACAATGGTATATTTTTCAGAAAGTTTCAAAATCAATTCCTCAATTTTAGATGTTGCAATTGGATCAAGAGCAGATGTTGGCTCATCCATTAAAAGAACCTCAGGTTCAAGAGCAATTGCTCTAGCAATGCAAAGTCTTTGTTGTTGTCCTCCAGACAATCCTGTTCCTAAATCATTTAAGTTATTTTTTACATCATCTCAAAGTGCAGCATCTTTTAAAGCATTTTCAACAATTTTGTCTAAAACTTTTTTATCATGAATACCATTTGATTTTGGACCATAAGCAACATTTTCATAGATTGATATTGGAAATGGCGTTGGTTTTTGAAAAACCATTCCAACTCTTGATCTTAACAATGTTGTTGGCATTTTTTTAGATCTTGTATTTTCGCCCTCTAAAAAAATATTTCCTTCAGTAATCACTCCTTCAATTTGGTCATTCATTCTATTTAACTCTCTTAAAAAAGTTGATTTACCGCAACCAGATGGACCAATAAAAGCTGTAACTTTTTTTAATTTAATTTCAGTTGAAATGTTAAATAGAGCCTGTTTTGCCCCATTTTTGTATCAAAGAGACAAATTTTTAATTTCAAAAACGCAATCCTCTTTTCTATCACTTAATTTTTCAATAAATTTAATGGCATTACCATTTGTTTTACTATTTTTATTTTTGGAACGAAATCATTTCATTATATATTCTTAATTTTAATACAAATTAATTTATAAATTAATATAATTTAGTTAATTTGATATAATTTAAGACATAAATAAGGAGTTTTTATGTCAAAGCAACAAATTGAATCAAAAAACATTAAAAGATTTTATGTTCCTAGAACAGTTGTTATTTATTTTTCAGATTCAGAAATTTCAATGTTTGATAACTTTACAAAAAATATTGTTGAATATACTGAATTTGTTCAAATTGGATCTAGAAATATTGAGTTAGAACAAGAAAGAAAAATAAATTCATATAGAAAACATTTTTATCCATGATTAGAATTCAAAAAAAATGAAGAAAGAGTTATGAAACCATCAACTTTCTTTGATTCAGTAGCTTCTGATTTATTAGCTTCTTTAAAACAAAAAGACATTGCAATTTTAGTTTATAAATCAAATGATTTAAATGTGATGGAATATGTAGATGAATTATCAAGTATTTTGTGTAAAAACGATGTATTCACATTCCATTTTTCTGTGCAAAACTTTGTTCAAACGGAAGAATCTAAAAAAAGACATGATAAATTAGTTAAATCATATACAAAAAAAAGACAAGTATTTGTTCCAATAAAAGAAGAATCAATTGTTTTAGCTTATAAAAATGCAGGTATAGGAAATAGAAATTACTATACAAATTTATATATAAATAATTTAATTGATTTATTCTTGTCTCCGTTTTTAGATCCTACAAGAAATCCTGATGCATTTTCAAAAACAAAAGCATTGTTTTACCAAAGTAGAAAAAATTTTGAATCAAAAGTTGTTTCTACAATGGGGTATTCAGATGCAAAAATTGACAATATTGATT
>CASFBV010000099.1 GCA_949293065.1 uncultured Mycoplasma sp. | reverse complement strand
TTAAATGATTAAATAAAAATAAACAAAATAAAAAATATGATTTTTATCGTTTTCCCAATATTGAAAGATTAGATGGGAAAAATAAAATGTATATATTTAAATGATGGCACAAAAAATATTCAGCACAAGTTTCTACATATTTATTTAATAAAAGTTTTTTAGAAAACAACAAAATTAAATTTAATGAAAACATACTATATGGAGAAGATTTTGAATTAATGGTTCAAATTTTTGACTTAAATAAAATTAAATCTAAATACATACATCATTTTGCATTCTACTATAACAAATTTTCAAATATAGATAGTATGATAAGAAACAAAGAAGAAGATCCATCAAAAAAACTTGATGCTATCAATGTAATTTTAAATTCTAATTATAAAGATAAAAACAGTTACGCATTAAGTTTTCTTGTTGGAGATTTTTTCTTTTCATACAAAAATAAGGCATATTCAAATGAGGAAAAAACATATAAAATATACAAATCATTTTACGAAAAAATAAGTCCCAAATTTATCAATTGATGAAATATTTATATACCTTGAAAAATTCAATATTTTTCTTTCAAAAAATACATTAAAAAAAATAAAAATAAATTTAATTAATTATGGATTTTGTAAAATTAACTAAAGGATAAAAAATGAAAAAGAAAGAATTATTAGATTTGCCTGATGCTAATTTAGAAAATACTAAAAATTTGGCAAAAGAATATAATCATAAATATATTATTAAACTTAATTACAATGAAAATAAGTTTAAACCTTCTCCGTTAATTAAAAAAAATATAAAATTGCTTTCACCACATATTTACCCTGAATATGATGACAATGATATTTTAGGATTATTTAGTAAATACGGAATATCTAAAGAAAAAATTTTCTTTTCTAATGGTTCAGATTCTATACTAGATCATTTACCAAAAATTTTTGGTTATCATAATAAAAATTCAAATGCAATTATTCCAGCTCTAACATATGGAAGAATTGAGGTAACTTGTCAAGTAATAGGATTAAAAACAAAAAAAATAGATTTAAATTCTAAATGAGAAATTGATTTAGAAAAAACAATAAATAGCATTGATAAAGATACAACAATGATTTACATTGTAAATCCAAATATGCCCACCGGTTTATTTTATTCTTTTGAAACAATAGATAACTTTTTATCTAAAGTTCCTAAGAACATAACAGTTGTTTTAGATAATGCATATGTTGAGTATGCTCTTAAAGCAAATATTAAACAAATATTAAAATATGAATTATCATTGATTGACAAATATGAAAATTTAATAATTACCAAAACATTTTCAAAGATGTTTGGTATAGCTTCATTTAGAATTGGTTATTGCTTATCCAATCCCGAAAATATATCTATAATTAGAAAAACACATAACTATTTACCAGTAAGTAAATATTCATATCAAGCAGCTTTTTGAGCTATGAATGATATTCCTTATTATCAAGAGCAAATTAAGAAAGTTGAAGAAGAAAAAAAATATTTATATGAAGAATTTAAAAAACTAAATATTGAATTTTTAAAATCTAGTTCTAACTTTATTTTTATTTATAATTTAAAATTTGACATTCAAAAAATGATTGATTTTCTTGTAAAAAAATATGGAATATTAATTAGAAAAATTAAAAATAATTTAGGAATTAGAATAACAATAGGTACCAAAAAAGAAAACCACTTGTTAATAAAAGGAATGAGGGAACTTTTATTATGTTCAAAATAAAAAATGCAATCATTTTAGCAGCAGGAAGAGGATCTAGAATGAAAGATCTAACCAATAACACTCCTAAACCCTTACTTAAAATTGAAAATAAACCAATAATTGAAAACATAATAGAGAATTTGCAATTCATAACAGAGGACATAACTATTGTTGTTGGTTATTTATATCAAGAATTTGAATATTTAAAATCTAAATATAAAAACATCAAAATTGTTTTAAATGAAAATTGAGAAAGTGGAAATAATATAACTTCTATTCAAAAAGTTTTAAATCAATTGTCAAATACATTAATTATCAATGGCGATGTTGTTATTAAAAAAAATGTATTAAAAAATAAATATGAAAATGTTTGTTTTTATTGTGAAAATAATTCTAATATTGATGAATGATTATCTATCTTTGATTCAAAAAAAAATATTATAGATTTTGATCGAAATTCTCAAAATAAAACAGGGGTTTATCAAAGGGAAGTCGCAATTATAAATAAAGAAATGTCTGAAGCAATCAAAAAAGAAATTGATAATTTCAATAAAAATGAATATTATGAATTTTTAATATTACATTGTTCAAAAAAATATAATATAGATGTTAAAGCATTTATCATTGAAAAAAATACTATTTTTGATTTAGATAGCAAAGAGGAATTTGAAAAATATTGCAAAGGAATTAAATAATGAAATTTTCAATTATTATCCCACATTACAATAGAC
>CASFBV010000098.1 GCA_949293065.1 uncultured Mycoplasma sp. | reverse complement strand
ATAAATTTGTTAATATAATTATTGAAAAGATTGGAAAACATTATCATGAAATCAAAAATCAAAAAAATTAAAAAACAAATTAAAGTAAGCAATAATTGAAAAGAATATAAAGTTAGTTTTAAAGTTAAAAAAATGTTTTTATTTTTATCAAAAGTAACTTTAATATTTGATAATGATTTTTCAATAGATGTATTAGCTCAATTAGAAAATAAATTATCTACAAATATTGATGATTTTAAAATGTGAGGAGAAATCTTTAATGAATCCTTAACAAACATAAATAATGAATTTAAAAATTGCGATTGAAAATCATTTGGTGTTTTTGCATTTTATGTGTGAAATCAATGAAAATATCACAACAAAAAAACAAGAAATAAATCTATTTACGACTTGAATAATTTTAACGAATTAAATAATGTTAAAACATTAACATACAACAATTGAATGAATTCAGTCATCCAAATTAAAAGAAAAGATTTTAATGAATATGTTAGAAAGGTATTAAAACTAATTTAATGACTCTAATTGAAAAAATTATAGAACTTGGATATGACAAAAAAGAAGCTTCTGCACTAATTATGTCTGGAAATGTTTTGGTTAATGAAGAAGTAATTATCATAGGATCATATAAAATAAAAAAAGAAGATACTATTAGAATTAAAGAAAAAAAAGAGTGAGTAAGTAGAGGGGCCTATAAATTACTAAAAGCAATTGATTATTTTAAATTAAACATTGAAAATAAAATTTGTTTAGATGTAGGATCTTCAACCGGAGGTTTTACACAAGTATTATTAAAAAATAATGCTAAGAAAATTTATTCATTAGATTCTGGGACAAATCAATTAGATTTTTCTCTTAGAAAAAATCAAAAAATTATTTCATTGGAACAAACTAATTTAAAATCTATTAATGAAGAAATGTTTGATGAAAAAATAGAATTTGTTTGTTGTGATGTTTCATTTATTAGTGTTAAAAATTTATTCAATGTATTAGCTAAAGAAAATGTTTTAACAAAAGATAATGAAATAATTATTTTAATAAAACCTCAATTTGAAGCAAATTCTAATCTAGTTTCAAAAGGCGGAATTGTTGATACAAGTCATCATAGTGATATAATTAATGAAGTTATAAATTATGCTCAAAATTTGAATTTTAAATTCTTTGGCATAACAGAATCTCCAATAAAAGGTAACAAAAGCAAAAATATTGAATATCTTGCTTTATTCAGAAAGGAATAAATATGGATCAAAACAAAATTAGATCAATGTTTCCAATGCTAAAACACAATATAACATACCTAGATAGTGGGGCTCTTGTTCAAAAACCAGAGTCAGTAATTAGAGCAATTTTAGAATTTTATACAAACTATTCAATTTCAAATAGAACTAGCGATTCTTATATCGGTTCAATCGTTGTTCAAAAAATTGATGAGACTAGACAACTTGTTGCTGATTTATTAGAATGTGATAAAGATGAAGTTATGTTTAATTCCGGTGCAACAGAAGGGCTAAATTATGCTGCAATGTTGTTGAGTGATATGGTTAAAAAAGATGATGAAATCTTAATTTCTAAATTTAATCATTCTTCTCATATGATTCCTTGAATTGAACTTGCAAAAAATAAAAAAGCTAAAATTGTTTTTTCAGATGATTTACTAAAAGATATTAATGAAAAAACAAAAATAATCGCATTTACACAAATGAACAATACATTTAATATAGAAATGGATATTAAACAAATTTTTAAAAAAGCAAAAGAAGTTGGTGCAATTTTAGTTAATGACGCTGCACAAGCAATTAGTCATGAAAAAGTGGATTCAGACTATAGTGACATTATTGCATTTAGTTCAAACAAATTTTTTGGTCCTACAGGTCTTGGAATTTTATATGTATCAAAAAATGTTTTAGATAATGTTAAAGTCAAAAAATTTGGTGGTGGGGCTCTTGATTATGTTAAATCTGATGGAAAATGAAAAAGTAAAGATTCAATCATTAAACATGAACCAGGAACTTTAAATCTTGCAGGAATTTTTGGTTTTTATGAAGCATTAAATTTTTGAAATTCTTTAGATAAAGAATGAGTTAAAAATTATTTAAAAAACTTAAGTTCTTATGCATATGATGAACTTTCAAAAATTCATAATTTAGAAATCTTTTCAAAAAAAGGCGATCCTATCATTTTATTTGAAATAAAAGATACACCTTCTCAAGATGTTGCTTCATATCTAGGTCATAGAAATATCTATGTAAGAAGTGGAAATTTTTGTGCACAATATCTAGGCAATATGATTAGTAATCCGCTTGTTAGAGTTTCATTACATATTTATAACAACATTAATGATATTGATAAATTAGTTTCAACACTTAAAAAAGGTGGTGATTTTTTAGATGTATAGTGAAGATGAAAAAAGAAAAATAATAATGGATTACTATTTAACCAAAAGAAATAGAGTAGATGAATTTAATAATAAAAATTATCATGAAATTTATAAACATTCAACCTCTTGTGTTGATGAATTGACTTTATACTACAATGATGAAAAAAATGACTTCAAAATTAAAGCAAAAGGATGTGCTATTTTTTTATCTTCATCTGAAATTTTTATTGAAAGAATAAAAGAATTAGGATTTAGCAAAAAAGATATATTATCTAATTCATTTCAAAAACTTGTAGATAAAAGAGAAATATTAGATGATAATGAAAAGGAAATATTAGGAAAATTAATGATTTATGAAAATGTTGCAAAACATTTAAATCGAAAAGAATGTGCCTTATTAATAAAACAAGTTTTTGAAAATATTAAATAAAAACCTTCTTTTTATAGAAGGTTTAATTTAATTAAATTTTGATTAATTATTTTTTATTGCTTTAAGAATAATGTTTTTATCAAATCCTTTTTCTTTATATAAAGCATCACCATCCATTGATTTACCAAATGATCAAGCTCCTAAATGAATATTTCTTTGATTATTTCCAGCAACATGTAATCTTAATCATTTGTAATCTGATGAAGCTTCGATTGTGATTAAAGCTATATTTGCACCAAACATTTTTTTGATTTCACTATCAGACATTGTCGCTGCTTTATCTAAACAAGGAACAGAAATAACTTTTGAATTTTTTAATTCTTGTGCAACTTCTAATGCTAATTGAACTTCTGAACCTGATGCAGCTAAAACATAATCTGGATCTTTACATTCTTTAACTACATAAGCACCTTTTTTAAATTGATCTAATGTAGGTTTCACATGTAATGATTTTAAGTTTTGTCTTGAAAGAATAATTGCAGATGATTCACGTTTTGATGAGTATGACTCAATTAATGATAATCTCAATTCTTCTTCATCTGCTGGACGATAAACATTAAAATGTTGAATTGCTCTTAACATTGGTAATTGATCATATGGTTGATGTGTTGGTCCATCTCCACCTATTAGATATGAATCATGTGTGAAGGCATAAACAGTTGGAATTTGCATCATTGCACCCATTCTAATTGCTGGTTTAATATAATCTGAAAACGCTAAGAATGTTCCACCAATTGTTTTGAATCCTGCACCATAAAGTGTCATTCCATTCATAATTGCACCCATTGCGAATTCTCTGATTCCAATAGGTAATGATTGTCCACCATCTAAAATTGTTTTTTTACCAATTGCAACATTTGTTGATGATGTTAAATCCGCACATGTTGCAATTGCAAATGGATTTACTTTTTCTAATGATGATAAGAATTTTTTTAAGTAAGCTCTTGTTGCTAAATTTTTCTCATTAATTTTTACAGATTCAAATAATTTTTTGTAATCAAATTTTCCTTTTAAAATTAATTCTAATTCCTTAAATTCTGAATCTTTTAAATATCTTTCAACATTGTCTTCTCATTTTTTAACTGCTCTTAATCCTCTTTGGATTACTGATTCTTCAAAATAATTTAATATATCTTTATCTATATCTCAATCATTAAAATTTAATCCATGATATTTTTGGAATTTTGCTAAATCTTCATCTGAAACATTTCCGTGATGTCCTTTGTTTGAATTTCCAACTGACAACCCTTCAGCAATAATTGTAGATACTTCTATAAATGTTGGTTTTGCACTTTCTTTTGCTGATAAAATACATTTTTCAATATCAATAGGATCATTTGAACATTTTAAATAATTTCAACCATTTGATGAAAATCTTTTTCTTAAATTTTCTATTGAAACTTTTGAAACGGCTGAATCCAATTGATATTTATTTGAATCATGTAAAACAATTAATTTATTTAATTTGTATTTACCAGCAATTGCCATTGCTTCATATGAAATACCTTCTTGTAAATCGCCATCACCACAAATTACATATGTGTAGTTGTCAAATAGACCTGGAAACTTATCTTTTGTTTTAATTTCAGCAAGTTTTTCTGCTAATGCCATACCAACAGCATTTGCAAACCCTTGTCCTAATGGTCCAGTTGATGCATCAATAAAATTTGATTTTGAATGCTCAAATTCTGGATGTCCAGGTGTTTTTGAATCCTCTTTTTTGAAATCCAATATGTCTTTTTTATCATAAATTCCTGCTAGGTAGAAAATTGGATATAAACACATTGAACCATGTCCTGCACTTAATACTACTCTATCTCTGTTAATTCATTTTCCATCATTTGGATTAATATTAACAAATTTTGTATAAAGTGTATAAGCAATAGGTGCAGCTGATATTGTCATACCGATATGTCCACCTTTTGCATTTTGAATAGCTTTTAATCCTATATATCTAATAGCACCAACAGCTTTTTTGTCAAAGTTATTACTTATCATCATTTCTCCTTATTTTTAAACCGTATTAATTATACTTAAATACTCTTT
>CASFBV010000097.1 GCA_949293065.1 uncultured Mycoplasma sp. | reverse complement strand
ATTTATATTATATTACTAAATAGTAATATTTAAAAAAATACTTTCATATTAAAAAGCGCAATTAAAAAACATCTATAAATCTTCTATCCTAAATTTATAGTAAAATAAATATTAATTATGGAAAAACCAATGAAAGAATCTCTTTTAGAGATTAAAAGAAAATATGATGAAATAAATGAATCTCTTAAAAAAGAAGAGATTTTGAGTGATATTAAACAATATACAAAACTAACAAAAGAGGCAAATAAAATTAAAAACATAGTCATAACATTTGAAAAATATTTACAAGCTGAGAATAATATTGAAGAATCTAAGTTATTGCTTAATGAAAAAGATGAAGAAATTATTCAAATGGCAAAATTAGAAATTGCAAACAGTGAAAAAATATTACCAGAATTAGAAGAACAATTAAAACTATTATTACTTCCGCAAGATGAAAATGATGATAAAGATGTTATAATAGAAATTAGAGGTGCAGCAGGTGGTGATGAAGCAAACATTTTTGCTGGTGACCTTTATAAAATTTATACAAAATATTCTGAATCTAATGGTTGAAAAACCAAAATAATTGATGCTTCTCCAGCAACTGCTGGTGGTTATTCATTAATTGTTTTTTCTGTTAATGGAGAAAATGTTTATTCAAAATTAAAATTTGAATCAGGTGTTCATCGTGTTCAAAGAGTTCCTACAACAGAAACACAAGGAAGAATTCACACATCTACTGCAACAGTGACAGTTATGCCAGAAATTGATGAAGATATTGAAATCGAAATTAAAGATAGTGATTTAAAAATCGACACTTTTAGATCTTCAGGAGCAGGTGGTCAATCTGTTAATACAACAGATTCAGCAGTAAGAATTACTCACATTCCTACAGGTGTTGTTTCATCATCACAAGAAGGCAGATCTCAAATAGCTAATAGAGAATTAGCTTTAAAACTTTTGAAAATTAAACTTTATGATTTAGAAATGCAAAAGAAAAAAGAACAAGAAGGTTCTTTTAGAAAATTAGCCGGTTCAGGAGCTAGAAGCGAAAAAATTAGAACATACAATTATCCTCAAGATCGTGTAACTGATCATAGAATTTCTTATTCTTGTTCATTAAAAGGTATTGTTGATGGAAAACTTAGTCCAATCATCGATGCTTTATTAGCAGAAGAACAAGCTGAAAAAATCAAAGAGGCAGGTCTTGTATAATGTTGAAAGAAAGAACACAAGAACTATTGCTGGAAAAAAGAAGATATGACAAAAAAGAAAGAGTTTCTTTATTTGAAAAAATACAACTAATGAGAAAAAAACCAATTCAAAAAATTATGGGATATATTGAAATGGCTAATGTAAAAATAGATGTTTCAAAAAAAGTATTGATTCCTAGATATGAAACAGAAGAATTGATATATCAAGCACTTGATTTTATTAATAACAATAATTATAAAAATATTTTGGATTTATGTTGTGGAAGTGGTTTTATTGGAATTGGAATTAAAAAGAATGTAGAAGATGAAGAAGTTAAAGTTACACAAAGCGATTTAAGTGATGAAGCTCTTAAGCAAACTGATAAAAATTTGAAAATCAATAGATTAAAAAATGAAGTAATTAAATCTAACATGTTTGAAAATCTAGTAGGTCAAAGATTTGACATTATTATTTCAAACCCTCCCTACATTTCACCAGAAGAATATGAAACATTATCAACATCTGTCAAAAAATGAGAACCTAAGATGGCATTAATTGCAAAAGATAATGGGTTAGAGTTTTACAAAATAATTGAAAATGAAGCTCATAAATTCTTAAACAAGGGCGGAATGGTTATTTTAGAAATTAATCCACTAAATGCTCAATGATTTGTTGATAATAAATATACATTAATTAAAGACATTAATGGAAAAGAGAGAATTGCCTATAAAAAACTTAGTCAATGTTTGAATAATTAAATCTTCCATAAATTTTTGAAACTGGTGAAATAGATATTCAAGCATTTGAATCAACTTTTTTAATTTTTCAAGCAATATCATCTGATTCCAATAAAAGAACAATAGATTCAATTGAATAAACAGTTTCTCTATTATATCCACTTATTGATGATTCAATTTTATATGGATGTCAAAAACCAATTGTTTTGAAAAAAGAAGTAATTTTTTCTGGATCTTTTGTATCAATTCTCAACTTCACTTTTTTATATTTCGGATAAATTAAATTAATCACAAATCCATTTAATAAAATATATAAATAAGTACAAATTGTTTGTGGACCTAAAATATGTTTAAATCCATTAATATGATTTGCAAAAGAAGTTGGTAATGTTTTTTTGCAAATAAATAAAAATAGAATTCCAATAGTAGCCATTGAAACACCTGTAATCATTAAAAAGTTTCCAACAGGTTTTTTAAATTTATTTGAAATATAATATGCAATTAAATCTGTTCCACCTGTTGATGAACCTAATTTTCAAACAATAGCAGCAGCTGGAGAACAAAATGCAACAGTTAGGAT
>CASFBV010000096.1 GCA_949293065.1 uncultured Mycoplasma sp. | reverse complement strand
TTAAACAAGTTAAAAAATGTATTTAAGTTAAATAATTGAAAAAGATGATTTATTCTTATTTTTTCATTTGGACTAGTAGGCTTATTTATAGGACTTTCATTTGGTTTAAAAACAAATGAAACAAAAGTTTCATCAGATTATAAAAATGGTGTAACCCTTGTAATAAAACCAACTGATGGCTTTGGAGATCAAATTAGTGATGAAGCATATTCAAGACAATTGCTTTTCAATTTAAAAAGTAGAATCGAGGAAGAGTTTCCAAATTCCTTAGTTTCAACATCAATGGAAAATGAAAATACTTGAAAAGTAAATGTTACTGATATTTCAAATAACGATGAAAAGAATAAATTATTAGATTTTGTTTTAACCAAAAAAGCAATTACATTAACTCCGATTAATCAAAAATTGAATTCAAGTTTATTTCAACAAACAACATACAATAATGATTTGTTTAATACAGTAAGTGGAAATGTTGATTCACCTTCTTTATCCACAACTCCTTCTACAATTAGAGAATTTTATAATTGAGCATCAAGTCAAAATAACAATGGTTCAAGTGTTATTATTTGAAAAAATTATGACATTTTAAGACAAATCATTTTGAATGATGAAAATTATGCTGTTGATAAGTATCCAACAATTTATTCTTATTTATTTGTAAATGGAATTACACCAGAAATGTATGATTCAAGACCAGATGATGGAACATTACAACCAGCAGCATTTAAGGATGTTATAGGAACATATGAAGGGAAAACATATAGACCATCGGATTTTTTAATTTCTAAAAATGATATTTCAGATTTTAAAAATTCTTCTTCAATTTCAATTAATAAAACATTCAATGCAAATAATTCACAAATGTTTTTTGAGGATCAAAATCAAGAGTATCACGATTTATTTTATTGAATATCATCATATAGTTTGCAAAATTACGTAGCTTCATTTACTGATTCTAATAATGGAAGTCACGCTTATACATTTTTATTAATTGCAATTATTTCATTCTTTGCAATTCTTTCAATTTTTGTTGTAATAAATTATGGATATTTAGGAATATTAGCAATATTTATAATGGCTGTTGTTATATTCTTATCATTATTAATGATTTGTGTATTCTTTGGAGATTATGACTCCATTGGAATTTGTTCAATTTTAGCATCTGCAATTATTGTTCTAGATTTTGTTATTGTTTTCTTTGGAAAAATTAAAGAAGAATTTTATAAAGGAAATCCAATTAAAAAAGCAATTAAAAATACAACTAAAAAAACAAGAAATGCTGTTATTTTAAGAACATTATTGCTCTTATTATCAACAGGTGTGATATATGGAATTCTTTCATCAATTTTTGCTAACTTTTCAATTATTGTTCTAATTTCAATATTAGCAACAGCAGTTGTAGCAATCCCTTCAATTTATTTATTATCAAATATAGCAAGTGGTATTGATAAATTCAAAAATAATCCTAAATTAATAGGTTTATGATCAAGTAAGTATAAAGGATTAAATACTGATGATGAAAACCAAACAATTGAAGAACAAATGGGTGTTAATGAAACATTAGAAGTTAATGTAAATAAAAATAGTTTAAATGTTTTAGATCAAAGAAAAGTTAAACAATGAAAAAGATTTTCTTTATTTAAAAAAGTAGCTGAACAAAATGGAAGATTAATTTGATTATCAACATTTTTATACATTATATTTGCAGGTATATTAATATTCTTCTTAATATTTGCAATGAATGGTAAAACATTCAAAAGTGGATTTAATATTAATTCATTTGATAAACAAACAACAGTTTTAAGAATTGGTAAGTCAAATAATGAATCATTTACTTCAAGTGAAATTCAAGAGGTTAAAAACATTTTAGAAAACAATGATTTTGATAAAGAAAATATCAATGTCATTTCAAATAAATTAATTGAAGCAACTGCAAATAAAGATTTTTCATCAAGCAAGATTAATAACGCTACAAATGAATTGCTAAAAGTAATGAATGTAGTTGTAATTCCATCTAATTTGATTCAATCTCAAACATTTAAAATCATG
>CASFBV010000095.1 GCA_949293065.1 uncultured Mycoplasma sp. | reverse complement strand
TAAAACAATTTTTTCATTATAACCAAAGGCAAAACGATAATTTCCTTTAGCAAATAAATTGCAAATTTCTGGATCAATATTTGAAAAACCAAAACCATTTGGATCTACGTTATTTGGATTTGTAAAATCAATTACAACCTCATAATTTTTAGATATAAATTTAGATCTAACTAATTTATTTCCTGTTTCATCAAAAGTAATAAAATATCAATAACCATCATAGTAGACAATGTTACTTTTATATTTCATTTGAAATATACTATTAGGTATTGGTTTTGTTTCTAAAGAATTATTTAAATACAGTGTTCTTCAAGGGGCATTGAAAAATAAATTTGAATTATAATGATCAGTTGATGGATAAACTTGATATGAATCATTTGAAAAATTAAATAAAATATTTTCTAGATTTATTTTGGAATTCCCTGGGAAAAAGGCAATAGGTCCTCCATATCCACTGCTACTTGTATAAGCATAAGTTGGGTCCATTCCATATCATTTATATGAATTTGATCCATTTAAATCCTTTAAATAAACTCAAACAATTTCATGTAAAGATTTAGTGCTATTTACATTTGTAACCATTGGTAGTGCAGGAACGCCTACTATATTACATAGTAATGCAAATAGACTTGCAAAGTCGGCACAAACTCCATAGAGATTCGCAACAGTTGCTTCAATTGATTGTGAATCTTTGTATTTTAAAGAATTAACTACATAAAAAAATGCAGTAATTACTTTATCAATATCTTGCATATCATAAGATATTAAATTTAAAAAATCATTTAAGAATTTCAATAAAGAATCTTTCATGTTTCCTTGATACAATCATTCTTCTGCATAGTAATCAAAAGTATCACCTTTATTTGTGTCCAATGAATAAACAAAATATTGTTTTTCAATTATTTCTGGTTTATTTTCTAATGTTTTTTTAATTTCTTCGCCTTGCTCATTTTTAATTTTTATTTTAAAAACTGGATTTGAAAAACTAAAGTAAGGGAAATATTTTCATCTTGTTGTTATTCATTTAGCAAATGCATTAGCCATTAATGTAGCATCTATTTTTCTTTCTCCAAAAGTTACTTCAACATGATTAGTATTTGCAAAATGATCATCTAACATTTTAATTAAATGATTTTCAGTGATTTGACTATCTGGAATTTGAGGTAATAAAACATTTCCTCATTTTTTCTCTTCTTCAGTTATTACAGGTTTTTGAGGCGAATCATCAGGAATTGAATTAGGATCATCTGGCAATAATATACTATCACCTGATGATTGGTTTTCTACTTTAAAGTCAGTAAAAGTTAATGTTTTTGATATTGATTGATTATTGCTATTTGAATTTAACAATGTAACTTGAAAAGAAATTGAACCACTAACTGGATTTTTATTTAATGAACTTATTGAAAGATTATTAGATCAATTAAAATCGTTAGACAATTGGCCATTAATTTGAAATATTTCACCCTTTTTAACGATTACCTGATTTTTAATCCAATTCTCATCAATCGATGAAACTAACTTACTACTGTCTCCATAAGCAAAAGAAGAATCTGATGAAAAGACAATTGAGTATGAAGCAATTGTAGTTTTTAAAAAACCTGTAAAAATTAATTGTTGTTGAATTGTACTACCATTTTGATTAGCATTGTTTAATTTAACAATAAAATCCATTGTTCCTTGTTGATCATTAGTATGAATTGAAACAATTGATAAATTTGATGATCAATTAAAATCACTAGGAAGAGTTCCTGTAAATTCAAAAATTGAATTTTGATTCTCAATAATTTTATTTTTAATTCAATCACCATTTTTAGTTGAAGCTAAACTATTAGATTCTCCATAAGCAAAAGAATTAGTTGATGAAAAACTAATTTGATAATTGTTTATAACTTTAAATCCTTTAAATGTTAAATTTTTTTCTATTGTTGTTCCTTTGTCATTGGAATTAGATAAAGAAACTTTAAAATTTATTTGGCCACCTTCATTGTCTTTTCTTAAAATTTGAATTTTCAAATTACTATTTCAATCAAAATTACTAGGAAATCCAGTAAAAATCAAATTTTTATTAACAATAACTTTATCCTTAATTCATTGTTCGTTGATGTCTTGAACTATTTTATTTGAGTCCCCTAATGAATAAGTTGATGAGCAATTAAAACTAATTGAATAAGTTTCATTTGTATTTTGATTGTTACTCTTAGTATTACATGAAACAAGAGCAAGTGGAGTCAAAAGTGAACCTGCAAATAATGAAAGAGCAACTATTTTCTTAACTCTTTTTGTTTTCATAATACACATTAATTATACCATATATATATTGTGAAAAAACACATTTGAAAAGTTAAAAAGTTATTTTAAGTCCAAATCAAAAGTCCCACCCATAGCATTAAACTATAAGGTGGGACTTTTGAGTCCTGTATAAACCGATTTTTAAATAAATGAAAAGACAATTTAATTTTATGATATTAAGAAAGAAAATTGAAATTAATAATTTAAAAAAGAAAATTTATGAAATAAATGTAATTACTAATG
>CASFBV010000094.1 GCA_949293065.1 uncultured Mycoplasma sp. | reverse complement strand
TGTTTGTCCGGTTGTTGAAGGTCATCATGTAACATTGGAAGCTGGATCTGGTTTAGTTCATATTGCTCCAATGTTTGGTGAAGATGATTTTATTATCGGTAAGAAAAATAAATTGAATGAAATTATGCATATTAATGATGATGGAACAATAAATGAACTAGGTGGAATTTACAAAGATATTTTTTATGAAGATGCAAATAAAAATATTGGTCAATGATTAGAGGAAAATAATTATTTAATTAAATTGCAATTTATTAAACATTCATACCCTCATGATTGAAGAACAAAAAAACCAATTATTTTTAGAGGAACTCCTCAATGATTTGTTTCTATTTCAAAAATTAGAAAAGAAATTTTAGACCAATTAAAAGATATCAAATTTTATTCAGAATGAGGTTTTAAAAGATTATCAATAATGATAGAAAATCGTGAAGATTGAACAATTTCAAGACAAAGAGCTTGAGGAGTTCCTATTATTATTTTTTATGATGAAAATAAATCACCTGTAATGAATGAAGAAATATTTGATTATGTAATTTCATTAGTTGCAAAACACGGATCAGATGTTTGATATGAAAAATCTATTGATGAATTATTACCTGAAAAATATAGAAATAGAAATTGAACAAAAGAAAATGATATTATGGATGTTTGATTTGATTCGGGAGCATCATTTGAAGCCGTTGATATAGATGGAATCAAATATCCTTATGACTTATATTTTGAAGGTAGTGATCAATATAGAGGTTGATTCAACTCTTCTCTAATTAATTCTGTTGCATATTCATCAAAAGCGCCATTTAAAGCACTTTTATCTCATGGTTTTGTTGTTGATGAAAAAGGTAGAAAAATGTCAAAATCACTAGGTAATGGAATTGATCCATTAGAAATTATTAATCAAAGTGGAGCTGATATTTTAAGATTATGAGCTGCAAATAGCGAATACTCAAATGATGTTTCTATTTCAAAAAATATTATTAATCAATCAAGTGAACTTTATAGAAAAATAAGAAATACTATGAGATTCTTGCTTTCAAATTTATATGATTATAAATATGAAATAATTGAACTAACAGGCGTTAATTTATTAATTAAAGAACGCTTAGAAAATTTAAAAATAAAAGTTAAAAAATATTATGATGAATATCAATTTATGAATGTTATTAAAGATATTAACAACTTTGTAAGTGATTTATCAGCATTTTATTTATCAATAACAAAAGATATTTTATATGTTGAAAAAGCAGATAGCAAAATAAGAAGAGAAGTTCAATTTGTTTTATATGAAATTCTTGATTTCCTTTTAATTGCTTTATATCCAATTATTCCGACAACTTGTGATGAAGCATATCAATATTTTGAAAAACAAAATAAAAAAGAATCTGTGGCATTAGAAGATTTTTATTTAATTAATTCAAATGAAAATTACGAATTAGAGAACAAATGAAAAGAGTTTTTTGATCTTAAAGATGAAATTTATAAATTAATTGAAGAAAATATTAAATCAGGCACATTTAAAAGATCAAATGAGGCTTTTGTAACAATTAATACAAATTCTGAATTTATTAAATCATTAGATATAAAAATGTTATTAATGGTTGGCAAAGTTGAATTTGGAAATCAAAATGATGTTAAAAAATTCGAATCAATTAAATGCCAAAGATGTTGAAATCATTTTGATTCAAAAGAAATTAAAGAAGATTTATGTCAAAGATGTTTGGATATAGTTCGAAATATGTAATTAGCGAACTTTAAAAAAATAAATTATTGTATATCGTTTTTAGTAAAAAATTAAAAATCTTTAAAGATAATTACTAATATAGCAATTAAAAGTACTAGTTCAGCAATTCCGAAAATTAATATCATTACAAGACCAAACACTGAAGCAAAAACAAAATAAAAAAGGAATATTGAAACAAAATCACAAACCATAGTAACTGCTAGGGAAATACCTAATTTTTTAGCTATTTCAGCAGATCTAAGAATATTTCCTACGGTTGAATTCATTTGTGAACTAGTATTGTTGTTATTATTTTGTTGATTATTTATATTTTCTTGAATTTGATTATTTTGTGTTAGTTGTTGTTTTTCTAATTGATTTTTTTCTTGTTCTTTATTATCATAAATATCATCAAAATCAGCCATATTTTTCTCCTTATTATTCTTGATATTAATACTCATTTTACAAAAAAAAAAAAACGTGAAAAATTGATAAATTTTCTGATTTTTTGAAAATTTATTTAAGTAAAAAACAACATAATTTGTGGTTTTTAAAGGTTTATAGTTTTGGATTTATAAAAGGCAAAATAGATTTATAATTTTAAATTATGAAAAAACATCTTCTATCTTGGGATTTTTTATTTATAGTGACAATTTGTTTATTTGGTGGTTTGTTAGATGGTTATTCATTTGTTTTTAGAGATGAAACTTTTTGTTTAGTTCAAACTGGTAATTTAGTTAAATGTATTATCTTTTTTGTAAATGGTCAAATAATAGAAGCTGTTTATGCAATGATAATAATATTAACATTTTGTATCTTTATCTTTATTTTCTGATTTTTAATTACTTTCTTAAAAAAGAAAGATATAAATTATCATTTTATAACTATGCCATTGATGGGATTATTATTAATTCCTTCAATTGTTTGAAAATTCAATAGTAATGATTTTTTAAGTTATCAAAATTTAATTAGTGGAATATTTATTGCAATGATTGGTTCATTGATGGCTATATCATTTAAAAATGTTAAATTTAAATTTGATAAAGAAATATCTTTTAACGCAGCTATGATGACAGGGAATATGAGATCAATGATGGAAACAATTGCTTCATTTGTAAAAACAAAGGATAAAGAAAAAGGGTATCAATCATTTTGTTATTTAACAATGATTTTAATTTTTATTTTAGGAGTTGCTATTTCAGCAATTTGTGGAAAATTCATTGAAGCAGATTGAGATAGATATTCTTTATTTATTATTCTTTATGCTTTAATCATTGCAATGATCATTATTTTTCATTACAGATATAAATGATTAAAAGATATTGAAACAAAACAAAGTATTATTAGTTAGTTACATCTTCTTTATTAACAAAAGTGTATTCTCCTTCATTTAATTTTAAATTTTTTAACGTTAATTTTCCTATTCTAATTCTTTTAAGTTTTATTACTTTGTTATTTACAATTTCAAACATTCTTTTGATTTGGTGGTATTTTCCTTGAATAAGAGTTATGTTTAATTTATTGTTATTTACATTTGAAATTTTAAAAGGTTTTAGTTTTTCTCCATCTAACATAATTCCTTTATTTAGAACATCATTCATTTCATTAGTGAAATTTTTTTCTAATATTACTTCATATTCTTTTTCTACTTTATGTTTTGAATTTTTAATTTGATGAGTAAAATGTCCATCATTTGTTATTAGAATTAGTCCTGTTGTATCTTTATCTAATCTTCCTACAATATGTAAATCTTTTAGATAATTTTCTTCAATTAAATTTAAAATACTTTCTCCATCATGATTAGAGTTAGAACAAACATACCCATTAGGTTTATTTAAAGCAATATAGATAAAATTACATATTGTAATTTCTTCATCATAAATTGTTATTACATCATTATTTATATCTATTTTATGTGAACCATCTAAAACAACATTGTCATTAACTTTAACAATTTTTTTCTTTAATAATTTATTTACATCTTTTCTTGATAATTCTGTATTATTTGAAATAATTTTATCTAATCTCATATGTTTCTATTTTTCTTTATTTTGATTTAATTCTCTTTGAATTGTTGGGCAAGCCTTGATATCTTTAATGTCTTGTTCAATACTATCTAATCTTTCGTCAACTTTTTTATTATGTTCGTCTTGTTTTTTATTGTGTTCTCTTTGTTCTTTAATAAACTCAAAAACTACGTCAAGTCTTTCTATTACAATTTGTTCAAAACTTTGTTTCTTCATATCTTTCATTGTACCAATTGTTATAATTTTTACTTCATTATTTTCTAAATATTCAATAGTCGATGATTTTATTTGGATTATTCTAATTAATTTTTGTAGTTCAGTTTTAGAGATTTTGTTTATGTTTTTATTTTTGCTCATTTTACTCCTTTTCATTGAATTTTTAGAATAAAAAAATGGAAATATCTATTCCATCTCTTACCCTATTTATATTATAACACAACTTCCCATAATTGTTATTATTGGAAGTTGTCATAAATTCTCTCCTTAAATATCTAAAAAAAATAAAAGTAATAAAATTATACCTTTTAAAAACTTTTGCTATTAAAATCAATATTTTTTTAAGTATTAATTTATATATAAATATAAATCAAAAATCAACTTCCAATAATAACAATTATGGGAACAAAAATTTGGATTTAAGAGAAGAATATAAAAACAAAATTGATGAAATTCCAACAACATCCTTTAACAAGGATCAAAAAGTTCTTGCAAAGAGAATATTAGATTTAGTAGATAAATCAGATTTAGAAAATACATACAAGCTATTGGTTCATAGGGTTAAAACGGGTTTTGTTTTTGATTCTGCTCCTGCAAGTAATAATCAATCAATTTCATTATTAAAATACAATAAAGAATTATCATTGAATGATTTAAATCCAAATCAAGAACAATTTGATAATGAAACAAATTTAACTAATGACAATTTATTAATTATTGGTGAAAATTATGATGCATTAAAAAATCTTCTTCTTGTTTATAAAAACAAAGTAGATGTTATTTATATTGACCCTCCATATAATACTGATGCTTCTATTAAAGAAAAAAACAATTTATCAGAAGATGAGATTCAAGAAAAATCATCTAATAAATTTGTTTATAGGGATAAGTTTTCAAGAACTGGTTGATTAAATATGATGCAAGATAGATTATATTTAGCTAAAGAACTTCTTTCTGATGATGGAGTAATTTTTGTTTCAATCGATGATCGAGAACAAGCTTATTTGAAAGTGTTGATGGATGAGATATTTGGGGAAGAGAATTTTATAAGTAATATTTGTTGAATAAAAAAACACGGGCCCGGAGGGAACACAAGTCTAAATTATAAAATAGTTAATAACACCGAATACATAATTACATATTGTAAAAACGTTAATAAGAAAAATT
>CASFBV010000093.1 GCA_949293065.1 uncultured Mycoplasma sp. | reverse complement strand
TGGTAGAACAGCGGGCTTCAACCCCGCATGTTGTGGGTTCGACTCCTATCACCCTTGCCATTTTTTTTATTCATTTTTTTAATAATCTAAATATAAATAAATACTTTTGTTGTAAAATTTTTATATATATAAATTTAATCAAAAAAAGGAATTGGAGAAAAAATATGCATTTTATTGACAAAAGATCAAAATTAATTGGGACAATTGGGCCTTCTTCATCTGATTATGAAGTTTTAAAAAAATTAGCTTTATCAGGTTTAACATGTATTAGAGCTAACTTTTCTCATGGAACACATGAAGAACAAAAATCAAAATTTGATAATGCAAAAAAATTGCAAAAAGAATTAAATGTTCCTATTTCAATTATGCTGGACACAAAAGGACCAGAAATTAGATTAGGAAAAATGAAAGATGGTGCTGTATTAATCAAAGCTAATACAGAAGTTGCTGTTTATACAAAAGAAGATGAATATAAAAATAGAATTGGATCAGAAACAGAATGAACTGTTTCATATAGAATGGACAAAGATGTTAAAAAAGGGGATAAAATCCTTTTTGATGATGGGAAATTAGTAACAGAAGTTATTTCAGTTCAAGATGGAATAATCAACATTGTTACAAAAAATCAACACTTGTTAAAAACAAACAAAAGAATTAATATTCCAGGAGTTGAATTTTCATTACCATTTTTATCAGCGAAAGATAAAGATGATGTTATCTTTGGAATCAAAGAAGGAATTGACTATGTAGCTGCATCATTTGTTAATTCAGCAAAAGATGTTAACGAATTAAGAAACATTTTAAATTCTAATGGTGGTTCACATATTAAAATAATTTCAAAAATTGAATCACAAACAGGAATTAATAATATTGATTCAATTATTCAAGCATCAGATGGTATTATGATTGCACGTGGAGACTTAGGTTTAGAAGTTCCATACTATGATGTTCCATTTTATGAAAAAGGAATTATTAGAAAATGTAGAAGAGCTGGAAAACCAGTTATTGTTGCAACACAAATGTTAGATTCAATGGAAAAAACTCCACAACCAACAAGAGCTGAAGTAACAGATGTTTATTGAGCAACAGAGCTAGGAGCTGACTCAACAATGTTATCAGGAGAATCAGCATCAGGTGATTTCCCAGTTGAAGCTGTTCAAGTTATGTCAACAATTAATATGAGAGCTGAAAAAGAATTCTACAAAAAACTTTACTACCCAGTTCAATTAGATGAAGTTTGAAACAACTCAACAAAAGATTTAAGAAATCAAATTGCATACGAAATTGCAAAAGATGCAAAAGATGGAAAATACAAATACATCATTGTTAGATCTACAACAGGTGAATTATTAAGCGAAATTGCTAAATACAGACCCAATGTTGCTATTATAGGACTTGTAAATGATGAAAAACAAATTGGTAAATTTGGAATTACAAACTCAGTATTTGTTTCATTAGATTCTAAGAGATTATTTGCATTAGCTAAAAATGATTTCTCAAAAGCAAGAGAAGCATTATTACCATTTAACCCAAAATCAGGTGATAAATTCTTAGTTGTTGATAGATACAAAAAAGAAGAATTTACATTCTAATTTAAGCAAATAATAAAATCTTGCATTTGCAAGATTTTATTTTGCATTAATTTTATTAATTGTTATAATTAAAAACAATATGAAAAAACTTAAAAAGCTTTCGCTAATTGATTTTGAAAATAACAAAATGAAATTACTTAATTTTGTTGTAACTTCTGATAGTGATGATTCATATTTAGAAGACAAAACAAAACCACTAGCAAAAAAATTAAAATGACTTTACATTATTCTAATATTTGTGGTCGTATTAACTTCATTCTTTCCTTTGTTCTTACCACCGAATGATCAATCAAAATGAACTAAATCATCTCTTAACATTTCTCTTAACATTATTATATTTATTGTTTTATTAAGTGATTATTTATTAAGATGATTTACATATCCAGTTAGGGTGGGGAAAGTTTCAAAACATCCATTTATTTTCTTCCCATTAACTGGTATAAGTATTTTAATGGTCATATCATTGCTCCCAACAACATTTGCAGTATTTGCAAAATTTGTAGATGATCACAATCCTTTTATTAAATTAATTAATGTTTTTTCAATTGTTAAAATTATTAGATTGCTCTTATTATTAAATTTTATTCCAACATTCAAAATATTCTCATCAATTTTCCAAAAAAACCGTGTGTTATTAATTAACGTTTTCATCTTTATGTTTGTGATGGCTATAATATTTGCCTTAATGATTTATTCAGTAGAAGGAGGAACAAAATTAGTCACACCTGGTGAATACGAAAGTATTTATGGTTCGCAACCCGATTCATCATTAATAAATTCTGATGGTTTAGTTTCTGTGCCAATAAATAAAGGAATTACAAATTTTGGAGATGCACTATACTTCACATTTATTACAATTACAACAATTGGTTATGGAGATATAAGTCCTGTTACAACAATTGGTAGAGTGGTTGTTATTCTAGATGCCATTTTAGGAATTTTGATTTTTTCATTACCATCAAGTATTATTGCTGGTTCATTCTTGGTTGAAATTCAAAAAATGTACAAAAGCATCAAAAAAAACAATCAAGAAACATTATCTTTTGCTGAAAGAATGTATATAAATTCACATAAATATGCTAAAAAAACATTGCAAGTTGTGACACATACAGAAACAAAGGGTGAAAAAACTGAAAACAATGTTGAACCTATTTCAAAAGAAAGAAAAATATCTATTGATGGACTATTAATTAACACTGATTCCGAAATATATAACAAAATTATTGAATTATTAAAACCTAAAAACATTAAATCAAAAACTTATAATTCTGAAGATAATGCATTAGAAATTGAAGTTAATGACATTGATGTTGTTGATCCTAAGTTTTATGATTTTATGAATATTTTTGAAATGGATTATACAATTGATGAAATGCATAAATAAACTTCCAAGTATGGAAGTTTATTTATTTCTTATCATTATATTCCTGTTGCCGAATCTTCAATTTCATGAATTTTATCAATTGTATCAACAATTATTTCTTTTTTAAGTTGTTTGCTACTTTTTTGTTCATCAAGATTTTTAAGAATTGCATTTAATTCTTCGATTCTTTTTAAATAAACTTGTCTTCTTTTATTGAATCTAAAAATCCCATCTAAATTCCCAATAAATGTAGAAAAAGAAGTAAGGATTGAAATTGAAACGAAAATCATTTGAATATCTTTACCACCAATTTTTTTACCAATAATAAACATCGTCATAATTACAATGATAGTACTCATAATTATTGAAGACAAACTCAAAAAAATGAATATTGCTTTTGAATGAAATATTTTTGTTTTCAAGGCAGCATATTCTTTATGAAGATATTCTCGATATAAATATGCTTGAATATCTTCGGTTTTAGTCATTCTACTCACACTAAATTGTTTTGTTTTTGTTTGCTTTTGATTAGATGCTTTAATTTCTTTAGTTTTATTTGATTTATCATTATTTGTTTTCGCCATTTTGTTCTCCCTCCTCTCTTCGCTTATCTTTTAG
>CASFBV010000092.1 GCA_949293065.1 uncultured Mycoplasma sp. | reverse complement strand
ATTTCCTTGAATATTTTAGAGTCTCATATCTCAATTAATTTAAAAGTATTTTTCTAACTCTTGATTTGTTATTATTGGTCCTAACTCGTTTTTTAGGATTTTGTAATTAATTACTAAAACATTAAATCACACATTAAGAATTTTAATTCACTTTATCCCGATATTTTCAGTTCCATTTGAATTTTATTTTTTAAGTATAGCTAGAATTTATTGCTACATAGGCGGAATTTGTTCATTAATTTTTGCTAAAAACAAAATTAACAGAATTAATCTTTTCTTTGTAGAACAATAATTGTTTCAATATGATAGGTTTGAGGAAACATATCCATAACAACAACTTTTTGAAGATCGTATTTTTCTTTTAAATAATTAAAGTCAGAAGCTTGTGTTGCTGGGTTGCAAGACATATAAACAATTCTTTCTGGCTTAATTTTATTTACTATTATTTCAATTGTTTTTTTACCCACACCTTCACGAGGAGGATCTAATATTAAATTTTCAAAATGTTTATTTTCTATTTTTACAAATTTATTGACATCTAAATTTTTAAAATCAATATTTTCAATATTATTTAATGTCTTATTATAAAGAGCATCATTATAAGAATCTTTATTTATTTCAATTCCTAAAACATATTTTGAATTCTTTGAAAGAATTATCCCTATTGTACCAATACCACAATATAAATCAAGAACATTTGCGTTTTCAATAATATTGTTTCTAATATAATCATATGCAAATTCAGTAACTTCTTTATTCACCTGATAAAAAGAATTTAATCCTACTCTAAATTTAAAACCTAGTAAATTATCAGTTGTATATTTTTTGTCATTTTTAGTTCCATAAATTAATGTATCTAATTGGCGATAAATAACATCTCCTTTTAAATTTTTATTTCATTTAATATCAGATAAAAGAAAATCATCTATGTCTATTGGATTATTAGAATTTTTTTGGTAAAAACAACCATTATGCAATGTAATCTTATTTCTATATTTTGTTTTCTTTTTTCCTGAAAATCATTCGACATTATTAAGATTAAATTTTGCAATTTGCTTGTAATCATTAATTACTCTATTAATCTTAAAATTTTTTTGTTCTTCTTCATTCATGTGAATGAGATCATAACCTCCTATTAATTCTGCATCTTTTATATTGTGTTCAATTCTATTGGGGGATTTATTGATAATATTTATTAATTTTGCCTTGCCATAGGTTTTAAGTTCTTCAATAATTTCAAATTCAATTTCTTCACCCAGGATAGCACCATAAACATAAAAAGGCTTGTTTTCTTTAAAAACAACACCTTCGCCCAATTGATTATAATATTTAACTTCGCCTCTATAAATCATATTCTTTTCCTAGGATTTCTTTAATATTATTTTCGGGTAATTCACTATACTTTGCTAATGATTTTATAATTCCATATTTTTCTACATCCATTTTAATTTGCATTGATTGTAGATCATTTTTATCATATTCAGTCATCATTTTTATTATTAATTTTTTAATTAAAGATAAATCTAAATTATATTTTTTAAACTCAAAATACAATGAAAATACCCTTTCATCTTTTCCAAGTTTTTTTATCGGATCTCTTCTTAATCTAAGAGTTTCATCTTTTATTTTTTGATTAAAAATTCTTTTGATATTTTGATTCAAATAATCATCTAATTCAGAGTTTAAAAAATTATATTTTTGATTTAAAATAAATTTAATAAAGTCAAATCAATTATGTAAAATAATTTGCACTTCATTAAATCTTTCATATTTTTTTTCATTAATTTCATATAAATATTTTTTATCTCTAAAAAAATATCCCAACATTAAATGAGTTGAATTTATAATTCAAAATTTTCTAAATAAAAAGGGTTCAAATTCATTTGCTCAATTTACAGACTTAAATATCAAATCATCTTTTTTGAAATTATTATCCAAAACAATTTCAAAATATTTTTCTGTAAAAATATCGAAATTATTCATATCTTTATTTACAGGAACTATTCTATCAACTAATGCATCAATAAAATTAAAATGTGAATCATTTAAATTTAAGATTTTTTTTAATTTTGTTGAAGCTCTGAAATCATTT
>CASFBV010000091.1 GCA_949293065.1 uncultured Mycoplasma sp. | reverse complement strand
TGAAGAATTTGAATAAATAGTTACATAAAAATCTTTATCTATTTCATAATCTTCTGCACCTGATTCCATAATCACCATTTCAAGTTCTTCAACTTTATCTTGAGTTGTTTGAAATTCTAAAAGTCCTTTTCTTTCAAAATTAAATGGAATTGAACCTTGTTTTCCAATTGTTCCATTAGCTTTTTTAAATAAATGCTGAATATCCGATGAAACTCTATTGTAATTATCTGATAGGCAAACAACAAGTAAAATAATTCCATGTCTTAAATTTCCTGAATATATTATTTCTTTAAATGAATCTGATGAATTTTTTCCTGTTCCAGCACCTTTTGCAATAGCATTTTCAATTTTATCTTTAGGCATTGATTTTGCTTTTGCTTTTGAAACAGCAAGTCTTAATGAAGGATTTGATGATAAATCAGGACCACCTTTAGCTGCTGCAACCATAATTTCTTTTGCAAACTTTGCAAACATTTTTGCTCTTGCAGCATCCTGTGCTCCTTTTCTGTGTTTAATATTTGCTCATTTTGAATGTCCTGCCATAATTATCTCCTCAAAATATTTGTAAATCTATTTTACTAAAAAACTAATTTATTATTTTTACTTATGTAAAATATCTTAGTATGTTATTTAACAAAAAAACTATTTATGAAGTTGATCCCTTATTTTTCTTTGATTCAAACAAAGATGGATTTGGTGATTTTGAAGGATTTTTAAAAAAAATAGATTACATTAAAGAATTAAAAATTGATAATGTTTTATTTCCTGACATTTTTAATCAAGAAAGCATAATTGCAAAAGATCCTCAAGTTTTTATTTTTGATAAATATGGAAATTTTAAAGATTTGAAAAAAATAATTGAAAAATTAAAAGAAATTAATAAAAATTTAATAGTTGAAATTAATTTATCTAACATTTTAAATTCTGCAATTACAAAATCATCAATGCAAGATTTAAAATCAAAAGATATTTATATGTTTTTAGAAAGTGAAACAAATGCAAATTATTTGGAAGATAAAAAGATAAATCCTAAGTTAGAATCAATTAAAAAAATAATTTCTTTTTGAACAAAATTAGGTTTAAACGATTTTTTAATTTCTAATATTGACCTTAAAAATTGAAACAAAATAAATTTTGATTGATCAGAAATTAGTAATATTTATAAATTAATAAAAGAAATAAATCAAAATGCAAATATTGGTATCAAATCATTATTTTTAGATATTAAATCAATTAATAATGTATTTAAAAAAAGTAATGAATATTTTGATTTCGTCGTTGATTCATCTTTTTCTCTATTGGGAACAAATCAAAAACATCCATTTGATATTATGGAAAAATTTAATATTAAAAAATTGCTTAAAAAAATAAAGAGAATAAAAATTAAAGAAAAAGACAAATATTTTATTTGTCTTAACAACAATTTAATTGGGCGTGTTAATTCTCGATGACTAGATGAAAATAACTTAATTAACGAAGCAAATAAATCATTAATTATGTTCAACACTCTTTTACCATATTCATCAATTGTTTATTATGGTGATGAAATTGGTACATCAAGATTAAAAATCGAAAACATTGAAGATTTTCATGATTATGAATATACAGAAAAAAAGAGAAAACTTGAATTTTTAAATTTTAAAATTGATGACTACAATGAATCACAAAAATTTATTTCTAAAATTAATTCGCAATCAATATTTATGTGAAATAATGACTTGAATTGCGGATTTTCTAAAAAAGAAAAAATATTTAGAACACTTCCAATTAATCATGAAACTCATAATTTAAAAAATCAATATATTGATTCAAATTCCATATTTAATTTCTTTCAAAAAATCAATGAATTTAAAAATAAAGAATTAATCAATAATGTATTTGATTTTAAAATGAAAATTAAAAAAGATATTTTATCAATTTTAATGTCTAGCACAGAAAATAAAAAATTTCTTTTTATAATAAATTTAACTAATAAAACAAAAAAAATTAAATTACAAAATAATTTTAATATCGTTATTTCTACATATGAAAATAAAAAATACAAAAATCAACAAACTAATTATTTACTACCTTATGAATCACTAATACTAACAAAATAATTATTTTTTATAAGCTGAATGCATTTTATCATCATTACGTTTTGTAAATAGAGTTACAATGGCTAATCTAATCATATTGAATAATAAATAACCAATAACAATTGTTGTAAGAGTTGCAAATATAATCCCTACAATCCCAAAAAATCAAACAGCTGTTGATTGTAATGTTCCATCATTTGGAGCTAAATATCATTTATCCATTCCGTGATAAAACATATTTGCTAATTTTTTAGCTGTTCAAACCATTGATGTTGACCCAATTGCACATGGGAATGATAATGAACATAAAATTGGAGCAAAATCTTTTACGTGATTTTTTCATCTCAACATAAAAATTCTAAAAATAAATAAGTATAAAAGTAATGAAGTACAAAAACCTACTAGAACAGTTAAGATGAAAATTGTGTATAAAAACGCTGATGGATATAAACTTGTTTGTTTTCCATATAACATAAATACTTGTAAAAATCCAGCACATGAAAGGTTTGCAGGTGCAAATCAAACAGCTATTGATGGGAACTGTGCAGCAGATACTTTTTGTTCTTTAAACAATAGGGAATAAGTAACAACTGGCAATGTTAAAACAAATGTTCCATACCCTATAAATCAAATTACTTGAAAAAATATATTAGGTAAAGAAATTACATTACCTGCAACTGTACAAGCTGTAATTAAACCAACTATTGGAACAAAATAAGTTCCATACATATGTTGGTTTTTTGACTTAATATGATTCTTAATAAAACTTTTTATAAAGAAACCTATTAATACAAATTGAATTGCTACTGCTAAACACATAACAACTGCTGCTGCAATTTGATTAGGGGATGTTTTGGATGATTTATTTCACATTCCTATAAATCCAGCAACAATCATTAATGACATTGAAAAAGTAGGAAGTAATGAAACTAATAACGGATCTTCTAATTCTGATTTTAATACTTTGGGATGAGCAATATTTTTTATCAACATCATAATTAGAAATATACAAACAATTGAAACTGAAATAATTGTGATTCATTTTGAGTTATAACCGTTAATTGCTCCTAATTGTAAAATGCAATTTCCTAAACCACCAATTCCAAGAGCTAATCCTGTAAAAGCTACAGGTAAATGTGAAAAACGATTTATGTAAATATTTCCATTTTTATTTTCATTATTTTTTGTTATTTCCATTATTCACCCTACTTTTTAAAAAGTAAATATATTTTATACCTATTTAAAAATTACATTTATAATTTTTTTATAAAAATTAATTTTAAGGAGATTTAGATTATGAAAAAACCAATCGTTTTATGTGTTATTGATGGTTTAGGTTTAAGAGATGAAATCCAAGGAAATGGATTTAAACAAGCAAACACACCAACATTTGATGAATTATTCAAAAATTACCCACATTCAGTAATTCAAGCATCAGGAGAATATGTAGGTTTACCTGCAGGACAAATGGGTAATTCAGAAGTAGGTCACTTGAACATTGGTGCAGGTGAAATTGTTTATACAGGACTATCTTTAATTGGTAAAGAAATTAAAGATGGAAAATTTAAAAAAAATAAATACTTTATTGAAGCATTTGATGATGTGAAAAAAAATGATGCAACCCTACACTTGATGGGATTACTTTCTCCAGGTGGAGTTCACTCATTAGAGGAACACTTATTTTTATTAATTGATGCAGCACATGAAAATGGTGTAAAAAATGTTTCAGTACATGTTTTTGGGGATGGAAGAGATGTTGCTCCAAAATCAATTATTCCTTCACTTGAAAAATTAGAAGCACAATTGAAAAAATACAATTATAACTTAGCTTCTATTTCAGGCAGATTTTATGCAATGGATAGAGATCAAATGTTTGATAGAAATGAAAAGGCATATCAAGCAATTTTGGGTAAATCTGAAAACACATTTACTTCAGGGGTAGATTATGTTAATAAAGAATATGCTCAAGGAATTACAGATGAATTTTTAGTTCCAGCAATTAATCCAAATGCAAAATTTGTTAAAGATGGAGATTCAATTATTTTCTTCAACTTTAGACCAGATAGAGCAAGACAATTAACTCATTTATTTATTGATTCTGATATTTATAAAGCAAAACCTTCTACTCCAGTTAAAATCAATAAATTTGTTTCAATGATGAAATATGAAGGAATGAACACAATCATTGCTTATTCTGAAATGGAAGTAAAAAATCCAATTGGAAAAGTTATTTCAGAAGCAGGTCTAAAACAATTAAGATTAGCTGAAACACAAAAATATGCTCATGTTACATTCTTTATGGATGGTGGAGCAGATGTTGTTTATCCTAATATGGATCGTAAAATGATTGATTCATTAAAAATAGAATCATATGCTGATGCACCTCATATGTCTGCTGAAGGAATTACAGATTATTTAATTGAAAATGGTGCTAAATATGATTTAGTAATTATGAACTTTGCAAACCCGGATATGGTTGGACATACAGGTAACTTAAAATCAACAATTGAAGCTGTTTCATTTTTAGATAAACAAATTAAAAGAATAAAAGATTGAATTGAATCAATAGGCGGAACATTATTTATCACAGCAGATCACGGAAATGCTGAAATCACTGAAGATAAAGATGGAAACCCTGCAACAAAACACACTTCTTCACCCGTTATGCTTATCACAACAGATAAATCATTGAAATTAAAAGATGGAAAATTAGCCAATATTGCTCCAACAATTTTAGATTATATGGGAATTAAAAAACCTGCTTCAATGAATGAAGAATCACTAATTGTTAAAAAATAATGAATAAAAAGGGACAAGTAATAAAAGTTATTGCAGGTTATTTTGATGTTAAAACTCAAGATAACAAAATATATCGATTAAGAGCAAGTGGAAATCTTAGAAATTTAAATTTATCCCCAATTGTTGGAGATTTTGTTGAATTTGAAAAAGATTCCCTTCTTACATCTATTGATGAAAGAAAGAATGTTTTAATTAGACCAAAAGTAGCAAATGTAGATCAAGCAGCAATTATTATGTCTTTAGATAATCCAAAATTTTCATCATTATTACTTGATAAATTTTTAGCTAATATAGAATTTCAAAATATCAATACAATTATTATTTTTACAAAGTCAGATTTAGGGAACAATCAACCTTATCAAGATTATTTATCACAAGGATTTAATTGTTTATTAATTAACAACAAGGATGAAAATTTTAATTGAGACATAATTAAGCAAAATTTTAAAAATAAATTAACCGTTTTTACTGGGCAATCAGGAGTTGGTAAAACATCAACATTAAACAATCTATTAGGATTAAATGAAAAAACAAATGAAATATCAAAGGCACTAGGCAGAGGAAAACATACAACTAGAGTTGTTGAAATATTTTTTAAAGATAATATCGAAATTATTGATACTCCAGGATTTGGTTCATTAGAAATTAAATTAACTCCATTAGAGCTTTCAAAATCTTATTTTGATTTTAGAAAATGATCAAACAAATGCAAATTCACTTCTTGCTTACATCATCGTGAACAAGAATGCGAAATTAAAAGACAATTAGAAAATGGAAAATTATTAAAATCTCGATATGAAAATTACATTAAAATTTTAGAGGAGGCAAAAGAAAATGTTAGATAGAATGATTACTCCTTCAATTTTAAATGTAGAAAAAAACAAAAGAATTGAAGTTATTAATAAATTAATAGATTTGGGAATTAAATGAATTCATTATGATGTTATGGATAATAAATTTGTTCCTAATAGTGCAATTGAAATTGAAGAAATAATTTCATTTCAAAAAGAATGTCCTAAACATTTATCAGACGTTCATTTGATGGTTGAAAATCCTAAAGAATATGCTGATAAATTAAAAGATTACACAACATGCCTTACAATCCATTTTGAAGCATTTAATAATGATAAGGAAATAATTGATTTTGTAAATGAATATTGTCATACCAATTGAGTAGGATTAGCAATAAAACCAAATACTAAATTTGAACAATTTGCTCATCTTATTTACTTGTTTGATATTGTTTTAATAATGTCAGTCGAGCCTGGATTTGGGGGGCAAAAATTCATTGATGAAACAATTAAAAAAATTGATCAAGTAAAAGAATTTATTGACGAAGAAAAATTGCACACCATTATTCAAGTAGATGGTGGAATTAATGACTCAAATAGTAAAAAAATATTTGAACATGGTTCATCATTCAATGTTGTAGGGTCATATTTAATGAATAATTTAAATTCTGAAACTTTAAAAAAACTTGGTAAAAAATAGTTAATACCTTCCAAAATAATGTGTGGTCAAATTTTACTTACTAATAAATGAAAACTATCTAATTTAAGCTAATGTTTGAGTAAAATCAAAGTTATTATTTCATCCCATCATAATTCACAAACAAATTAATTACTACAACTTCTAGAACTTGAATTTTATTTAAAAAATCCTAAAATATGGAATGTTTTATCTTGAGAAACGTTATGTTCAGGATCTGAGAAGTTGATTGAAACATCAATTGATCCATCATCATTTGGTGTAACGTCTTTAATATTTACAATAAAGTTTGGTTCTTCTGATTGAGGTAAATTATCAACATAATCTTGAATGTTGTCTTTATTAATTTCAGAAGGAGTTACT
>CASFBV010000090.1 GCA_949293065.1 uncultured Mycoplasma sp. | reverse complement strand
GGTTGCATTTGTTGAGCTTCTAAAATAACTTCATTAAGAATTGAAGTTTTAATTTTTCTTTCTATATTTTTTTTAACATCAACAATTGTTTTTTTTAGCTTTTCAATTCTTTGGTTTTCTAAAACTGAAATAAATAAAATAGGCGCTCATGTAATAAATTTAAATTCTTTATTAATTCTTTTTTTAAACTCATTGATGGTATTAGTATCTTTTTTAACTAAATCTCATTTATTAATTACTAATATGATAGGTTTATTGAATTCCATTGCATAGCCAGCAATTCTTGCATCAAAGTGAGATAAATCTTTTGTTGCATCAATTACTAATAAAGTTAAATTTGATTCCTCTAACGAATTAAATGCTCGACCTAATGCATAATGATCAACAGATTCAATTAGTTTTGATTTCTTGTTGATACCTGCTGTATCAATAACTTCGAATTCTTCTCCATCAAATTTTAAAATTGCATTTACCGAATCTCTTGTTGTTCCTGGAATGTTAGAAACAATTGAACGATTTTCATTAATTAATTTATTTAAAAGTGATGATTTACCTGCATTAGGTTTTCCAATAATTGATAATTTAAAGAGATTTGATTCAGTAAATCCTGTTCAATCTAAATTATTGATAATAGCATCCATTAACTCTCCAGTTCCTTCGCCATGTAGCGCAGAAATTGGATAAATTTCATCAATACCTAATGTATAAATTGAAGGATCAAACATTTTATTATTTTCAACCTTGTTAGCTGCGATAATTATTTTTTTATTTGCTTTTCTTAATATGTTTACAACATATAAATCTTCTTTTGAAATTTCTTGGAGTCCATCAACAACAAATACAACTAAATTTGCTTCTTCAATTGCGATTTGAGCTTGTAATTTTATATCTTCAGAAAAATCTTTCTTTTCATCTGTAATTCCGCCTGTATCAATTACTAAAATTTCTTTATCAATTCAGTGAGCTTTCTGATAAAGACGATCTCTTGTAACTCCAGGTGTATCATAAACAATAGACTGTCTTTTACCTATCATTCTATTAAATAAAGTTGATTTACCTACATTTGGTTTTCCAACTAAGGCAACTAAATTATTCATAATTTAATAATTATAAATTACTTCATTCTTTCTAGTGCTAAATCAATGATTTTTTGAATTACTTCTTCAAGAGTTAAATTTGATGTATCAATTTCAATAGCGTCATCAACTTTTATTAAAGGCGTCACTTCCCTTTCGCTATCTCTTTTATCCCTTTCAATGATATTTTTAAGAACTTGTTGTTCATCAACAATTTCACCTTTTTCTTGAAGCTGTTTAACTCTTCTTTTCATTCTCATTTCATTTGAAGCTGTTAAGAAAATTTTTAATTCTGCATCTTTTAAAACAACTGAACCTATATCTCTACCTTCCATTACAACTCCAGGTTTTTCTTTAGCAAGTTTTTGTTGTTTTAAAACGCAAAATTCCCTAATTTTTTTAAGTTTTGCAACTTTTGAAGCTGCTAATGAAATTTCATCAACTCATAAGTTTGAAGTGATATCTTCATTATTTATTTTGATAATTTCATTAGGCAATAATTCAATATTAATTGAATTTAAATAATTCAAAATTTTATCTTCATCTTCTAAATTAATACCATTTTTTAAACAAGAAAAACCTATGGCGCGATACATAAGTCCAGTGTTAATAAAAATTAAATTTAATTTTTTTGCTATTACTTTTGCTGCTGTACTTTTTCCAACACCAGAAGGTCCATCAATTGCAATATTTATTTTTTTATTCATTATTTTTCCTTATTATCTACTATATTAATTTTATTAATTTTTAGGTTAGTTGTTTCTTGGTTATTATTTTCAAGATTTTGTTTATCCATGAATTCTTTAAAATCTTCTTCAATAATAGAATCATATTTATGTGATGAGAAATCAGTATTTAGGAAGTTATTATCTTGATTATTGTTTTCGCTTTTTTCTATAATTTCAATAATTGTTTGAACTTTTTTCTTTTCATTATTTTTTGATAATTTATCACCTAATATGGATGTATTAGATATGTAACCAGCTTTTTGATATTCATTTTGAATATTAAAATCAATTGATTTTAAAAGTGATTTTAATTCTTTATCAGTATTAACAATTGAAAAATGAATATTTTCATTTGAATCAATTTCCTCACGATATTTTCTTCACTTAGAAATCCTTGTTTTTTCCTTGGTAATCATTATTTATTTTCTCCAACTTTTTTAAGTCAAATTTCACTTTGATCATCTTTGTTATCTTTTAGAATTTCTATTATTTTTTCTTTTTCTTTTTTAGATAACTTAGGAATATAAACTTTTACATGAAGTTTTAAATCTCCATATCCTTTTTTACCAAGAATTTTAAATCCTTTCTCTTTAATAGTTAAAACGTCACCAGATTTAATATCACTTGCTAGTGTAATTTTTTCAACGCCATAAGGTGTTGGGATTTTTACTTTTGCTTCATTGATAATATCAACAAAAGAAACAGGGAAATCAATATGAATATTATTTTGTTCTCTTGCAAAATATTTATGTGGTTCTACTAAAACATTAATTAATAAATCACCTGAAGGCCCCCCATTAATTCCTGGGCCACCAAATCCTTCTACAATCACATCTTGACCACTTCTAATTCCGGCAGGTATTGAAATTTTTGTTTTAACGTTTTTAGAAATATATTTTTGTCCTTTACATGTTTTACATTTTGTTTTTATAATTTTTCCTTGACCATCACATTTAGGGCAAATTGACTCTGAATTAACAACACCAAATGGAGTTCTTCTTTGTGTGACAACTCTTCCTCTACCTGAACATTGATCACATGTCATTATATCTGATGAACTTTCAGCTCCTGTTCCGTTGCATCCTGAACAAATTTCATATTTATTTAAATTTTCTTCAATAGTTTTTCCGATAACTGAATCTATGAAACTAATTTTAATTCTTGATTGTAATGTTTGTCCTTTTCTTGGTCTATTATCTTGTTGTTGTCTTCTCGATCCTCCGCCACCAAAAAATGAACCAAAAATATCACCTAAATCAATATCAGCTCCACCAAATCCAAATCCTTCAAATGGATTTGCTCCACCAAATCCTCCGTTATTATTTAAACCATCATGACCATATTGATCATATATTTTTCTTTTTTCATCATCTGATAAAATTTCATAAGCCTCATTTACTTCTTTAAATTTTTCCTCAGCATCTGGTGATTTGTTCACATCTGGATGATATTTTTTAGCTAAGGTTCTATATGCTTTTTTGATTTCATCAGTTGTAGCTGATTTAGAAAGTCCTAATATTTCATAAAAATCTTTTTTACTCATAATGTTTTAAATTTTATCATAAATTTAAGTAAAATTTAG
>CASFBV010000089.1 GCA_949293065.1 uncultured Mycoplasma sp. | reverse complement strand
CCTTATTTTTAAACCGTATTAATTATACTTAAATACTCTTTTAAATTTATATATTAAATTATTAATATATAATTTAATTTATCTATAAAATGAGGTCAATTGATGATAAAAGTTAATAATGTTAAATTTAAATATCAGGGTGCAACAAGTTTTGCTCTTGATGGAATTAACATTGAAATACCTAATAACTCATATGTTGCTGTTTTAGGACATAATGGAAGTGGGAAATCTACTTTCTCAAAAATTATATCAGGCCTATATAAACCGACTGAAGGTGAAGTTTATATAGATGGAATTATGATTAAAAAATCTTCGCTTCATGAAATTAGAAAAAAAATAGGAATCATTTTTCAAAATCCAGACAACCAATTCATAGGTTCTACTGTTGAAGATGACATAGCATTTGGATTAGAAAGTGCCAATGTTGATCCTAAAAAAATGAAATCAATTATTCATGAACTAGTAAAAAAAGTTGATATGGAAGAATTTCTAGATCGAGAACCTAGTAGTTTAAGTGGTGGACAAAAACAAAGAGTAGCAATAGCTTCTGTTCTTGCACTAAATCCGCAAATTATAATTTTTGATGAAGTCACCTCAATGTTAGATCCAAAAGGAAAGCAAGATGTTTTGAAAATAATTCGTGATATTCAACAAACAAGAACTAAAACATTAATTTCAATTACTCACGATATGGATGAAGCTATAATGGCAGATTATTGTTTGATTTTTTCAAAAGGAAAAATTATTGCCGCAGGAAAACCAAAGGATTTATTAAACAACAAAAACATCATAGAACAATCAAAAATTGATTCTCCGTTTATTTATAAAATATCTTCAAAAATTGATGGTATGAATCCTACATATGACATTGATGAATTCTTGGAGAAAATATGAAAATAAAATTAATTAATATTACGCAAACTTTTCAATCTAATATAAATGAAAAATTTGATGCAATCTCAAATATCAATTTATCAATAAATCAAAATGAATTTATTGGGGTCATAGGTCCTACCGGAAGTGGTAAAACAACTTTAATTGAGCACTTAAATTGTTTATTATTACCTACAAAAGGAGAAATTGAATTTGACTATCAAATTCAAGAAAAAAATAAAAAAACAAAACAAATAGAAACTATAAATAAAAAAAGAGTTATTAAAAAATCATGAAGAAAAATAAAGAAAGTTAATGAAATTAGAAAATTAATTGGAATTGTATTTCAATTTGCTGAATATCAATTATTTGAAGAAACAATTGAAAAAGATATTATTTTTGGTCCATTAAATATGGGAATGACAAAAGATGAGGCAAAGCAAGTAGCTAAAGAGGTTATTGTTAAAGTTGGACTTGACGAATCTTATTTACAAAGAAGTCCATTTGAATTGTCCGGAGGGCAAAAGAGAAGAGTTGCTATAGCTGGTATTTTAGCAATGAAACCTGACATTTTAGTTTTTGATGAACCTACAGCAGGGTTAGATCCTTATGGATGTCAAGAAATATTGACATTATTTGAAAATTTATCAAAAGATGGAACAACTATTGTTATTGTCACACATAATTTAGATGATGTATTAGAATACACAAAAAGAACAATTTTTATTAAGCAAGGAAAAATTATTAAAGATGGAGAAACATTATCTGTTGTTTCTGATGAAAAATTTTTATTGGAAAATAAAATGGCTGTTCCTAAATTAATTTCATTAACTAATCAAATAAACAGAAAATACAATATGAATTTACCATACACTAGAAACATAGAAGAATTTTCAAATTTAATTACCAAAATAAGAAAGGAGCAACACTAGATGAAAATTAATATAGGAAGATATATTCCTGCTAATTCATTTATCCATAGAATGGACGCCAGAGTTAAACTTTTTGGCAATATTGCCTTTATAGTTTTATTCTTTTTAGCAAACACTTTTATCTTCCAAGCTTTATTAATTATTCCAATTATCATTTCATTTGTTATTGCAACTAAAAGACCTCTTCATTTATTAAAAATGATGATTATGCCAATTATTGTCGGAGTATTTATGCTTATTATAAATATGTTTGTTTTAGATACTGACGGAAAAACTCATCAATTAATAGCAGGAGAAGTATTTAATTGAAAAGTTAATTGATGATGAAGTTGAAAAGGAATTGTAAAAATTGATTATGTTGTTGTTATGACAACTCTTTCAATTATGTTTAGAATTTATGCAATTATGATGACAATGACGTTATTTACATTATCAACACAACCTGTATTAATTACAAAAGCATTAGATTTTTACTTCTATCCTTTAAAATTAATTAAAATACCAATTCACATTTTTACAATGATTATTTCTATTGCTTTTAGATTTGTTCCAACTCTTGTTGATGAAGCATCAAGAATTTTTAAAGCTCAAGCTTCAAGGGGTATGGATTTTAGAAATGGTTCAATTAAGACAAAAATAAAATCAATTATTGTTTTGATTATTCCTTTATTTGTTTCTTCATTTACAAAAGCTGATGATTTATCTAATGCTATGGAAACAAGAGGATATGACCCTTATAGCAAAAGAACTTCATATCGTAGATGAAAATTTTGATGATTTGATTTGATTGCTCTATTTGGAGTAATTACATTTATTGTTTTATCTGCTTTAATACTAATTAATCCACATTCAATATTTAATTTCCCAATTTGATGAACAAATACAAAATGTATTTTTTAGAGGTAAGATATGAACAAAGTTGAAGAACGTATTAAAGAATTAGTTGAACTTATTAATAAATGGAATCACGAGTATTTTGATGAAGAAAATCCATCTGTAAGCGATAGAGTTTATGATTCTCATTTAAGAGAATTAGTTGAACTTGAAGAAAAATACCCTCAATATATTCTTGAAGATAGTCCAACTAAAAAAATTGGAGCAAGCATTAAAAACAAATTTAAAAAAGTTATTCATAATAAAAGTATGCTTTCTTTGAATAAAGCATATAGTTTTGATGATTTAAATAAATTTTTTAATGATATTTATGATGTTATTCACAAAGATATTAAATTTTTAGTTCAACCTAAGATTGATGGTTTATCAATAGCTTTAAGATATGAAAATGGAGAACTAATCCAAGCTATTACAAGAGGTGATGGTCAAACAGGAGAAGATGTTACTGATAATGTTAAAAACATTATAAATGACATACCGACAAAAATTGATTACAAAAATAGTTTAGAAGTTAGAGGTGAAATTTACATTAGTAAATCTAATTTTAAAAAAGTTGTAGAAGAAGAACAAGTAGATTATGCAAATGCAAGAAATTTAGCAAGTGGAACATTAAGACAATTAGATAAAAATATTGTTAAAAAAAGAAATCTTTCTTCTTTTATTTATGAAGTTGTAGATTACGAAAAACATAATATCAAATCTCAAGAAGAATTAGTTTCTTTCTTGAAAAAAATGAATTTTTCTTTTTTACATGATTATTCAATTGATGATTTAAAAAACAAAAATAACATTTTCGATTTTATTAAAGATTTTGAAAACGATAAAAGAGACAAACTAGAATATGACATTGATGGAATGGTGATTAAATTAAATGAAATTAATTACTATGATGAAATTGGTTTTACTGCTAAATTCCCAAAATATGCAATTGCCTATAAATTTGATGAAGAGTTAGTTCAAACAACATTAGATGATGTTTTTGTAACAATTGGAAGAACAGGGACTGCTACTTATAATGCAAAATTAAAAACTGTTTTATTAAAAGGCACAAAAGTTTCGGCTGCAACTTTACATAATTACAATTATGTTTATGATTTAGGAATTAATATTGGAGATGAAGTAACCATTAAAAAAGCAGGAGAAATAATTCCAAAAGTTGTTTCCTTATTTAAGAAGAATTCAAATGGTATTTTTCCAAAAATAACCATTTGTCCTTATTGTCAATCTAATTTAATTGATACAAGAACATTTAATAATCAATTATGCGTTAATAAAGAATGTCCTGAAATGAACATTAAAAAAATAATCCATTTTGCTTCTAAGCTTGCTCTTAATATAGAAGGGTTGGGAGAAGGTATTGTTAGAAAATTTTATGAATTAGGATTTATTAAGAAAATTGAAGACATTTTTGAGTTAGATAAATTCAAAGAACAAATTATTAATGAAAAAGGATTTGGAGAAAAATTTTGAAATAATCTTTGACAAGGAATTCAAGATTCATATAACGTTGATATTTCTAAATTAATATTTGCATTGGGAATTCCTCAATTAGGTTCTAAAAATGCAAAAACAATTGCTAAAAAAATAAAAAGATTTGATGATTTATTAAATTTAGATAAAGACATTCTTTTAAATTTAAAAGATATAGGTGAAATTACAGTTAATGAATTTGATGAATATATTAAAAAAGAAGAAAATATAGATTTAATCAATTATTTAGTTTCAATAGGTATTAATCCAATTTATGAAACTAATAATCAAACTAATATTTCTTTCTTTGAAAATAAAACATTTGTTATAAGTGGAACATTTGATATTACAAGAAATGAATTGTCAAAAATAATTGAGGATAATGGTGGAAATGTTTCGTCAAGTGTTTCAAAAAATACATTTGCTCTTTTACTAGGTGATGATGGAGGATCAAAAGAAGAAAAAGCTAAAAAATTAGGAATTAGAATTATTAATAAGGAAGAATTAAAAGAAATTTTAAATTCGTCAAAATAAAAACCCACTTATCCTGAATTAAGTGAGTTTTTACAAATGTTTTTGAAATTAATAATTATAGTTCAGCAAATTTTTTCAATGTTCTAACAAATTGTGATACGTATGAACTTTCATTGTCATATCATGAAATAACTTTGAACATTTTTTTACCATCTTTTG
>CASFBV010000088.1 GCA_949293065.1 uncultured Mycoplasma sp. | reverse complement strand
TAATTTTATTTTTGATTTAAATTGAGAAAATAGAAAATATTATTTTGCATCATATCAAGATGCATGAAATTATTTATACGAAATAGTAAAAAATAATGTAGTAAAGGTAAGGTTATAAAATGAAAAAAATAGTTTAAAAGTTCTAAGCATAATAGGTGCTTCAATAATTCCTTTTGCAATAACTCCCCTAATTGTTTCTTGTTCTAATTCTAAAAATGAAGAAGATCTATCAAATGTAAAAATGTATGATAAAAATTATCGAATATTATTTAATGGTGCAGGAGAAATTTTAGATTATGATGGTAATGCAACAGAATTAAAAATTCCTGATCAATTAGTAAATAATGGCACTACTTCTAGTTCTTATTATGGTAAAAAAATTACAGTAAGTGGTATTGGTAGTAATGCTTTTAAATGAAATGAAAATAGTGGAAGGCCAAAATTACAAAAGGTAACCATCCCAAATTCAGTAACTTGAATTGGTGATTATGCTTTCGATAGTAACCAACTAACCCAAGTAACCATCTCAGATTCAGTAACTACAATTAGTGATTATGCTTTTGCCAATAATAAACAATTAATCAAAGTAACCATCCCAAATTCAGTTAAATATTTATCAGGTTTTGGTGGAACAAAAATAACAAATATTAATATCCCAGATTCAGTAACTACAATTGGCTATCAAGCTTTTGAATTCACCAATCTAACCCAAGTAACCATCCCAAATTCAGTAACATTAATTAAAAATGAGGCTTTTGGTGATACAAATATTAAAGAAGTGACTTTACCTGAAAAATGTTACTATTATGAAGATTCTTTTCCTAGTGACTGCAAAATAACAGGAGGAATAAAACAGTAAAAAAAAGATAGAATTTTATGTGTTATACATATTTTAGAATTGCTTGTTTTCGGAAACCACAAAATAAAGGAAGTAAAAACCTTTATTTTTTTATTTTGTAACTAAATAAATTTATTTCTTTATCATTTTGAAATACTTTATCAATTACGGCTCCACCAACACATTTGTTATTTTCATATAAAACAATTTGTTGCCCTGGGGTAATAGCTAATTGATCATCATATTCAACTCAAATTGTTTTATTATTTTTTTCAATTTTTACATTGAAAATTTTTGAATCTTTTTGTCTATATCTAAATTTAGCACTTAGATTTTCAATATCAAATATGTCTGTATTAAGATTTAAATCAATTGCAAATAATTTATTTGAATGTAAATATTTTTTTTCTTTAGAAATCGGTGCTGCAAAGATTTCTTTATTTTCAATATTTTTAGCAGCTAAAAAATATGGTTCTTTCATTCCGCCGAGATTTAGACCTTTTCTTTGTCCAATTGTGTAATACATAACTCCATAATGTTTTCCAATTATTTTTCCTGTTTCAATATCTATAATATTTCCTGGTTGAGCAGGAATATAATTTTGTAAAAATTTATCAAAATCTCTTTCACCCACAAAACAAATTCCTGTAGAATCCTTTTTGTTTGCAACATTTAAATTGATTTTTTTAGCTATTTTTCTAACTTCATCCTTAGTTAAATTTGAAAGAGGAAAAATAACTTTTTCTAATTGTTTTGAACTCAATTGAGAAAGAAAATAAGACTGATCTTTATTTTCGTCATTTGCTTTGTAAAGTTGCCCATCAATTAATTTTGCGTAATGACCTGTTGCTAAATAATCTCCATTTAGTTCATTAAAAGCATAGTTCAACATTTTGTCAAATTTAATAAATTTATTACATAAAATATCAGGATTTGGTGTTCTTCCTTTTGAATATTCATCAATAAAATTTTGAAAAACATAATCTCAGTATTCTTTAATAAAGTCTATCCTTTTTAATTCAATACCAATTATTTCTGATGCTTTTTTTGCATCTTCATAATCTTGTTCTTGAGGACAAATATCTTGTGATATTTTTTCATTTCCTAAAATATCATTGTTTAGCATTGAATCCCAATTTCTCATAAATAAGCCAATTACTTCATAACCTTGTTGCTTTAATAAATAAGCACTAACAGCAGAATCAACTCCACCTGACATACCTATAATTACACGTTTTTTATTATTTGAATTCATAATTAAATTTTAAACAATTTAATTTATATAATTTTTAAATGTTTAAATTAATTTATAAAGAAAAAGGAAAAAGTTCATTTCAAGCAATTAATGAATTTAAAAGAGAAAACAAAATAGAAAAAATCGGACATACAGGAACATTGGACCCATTAGCTCAAGGATTTTTATTAATTGTAACAGATGATGACACAAAATTAATTCCATATATCAAAAATAAAGATAAAGAATATAGAACAATTATGAAATTGGGATATATATCTAAAACTTATGATTCTGAAGGACCAATTGAATTCAAGAGCGATTATGTTCCGTCATTAGATGAAATCAAAAATGTTTTATCAGTTTTTATTGGAAAAATAAAGCAAACTCCCCCTATTTTTAGTGCAAAAAAAATTAATGGTAAAAGAGCATATGAATATGCAAGAGAAGAAAAAGAAATTAATTTAAAACCAATTGATGTTGAAATTTACAATATCGATTTAATTAAATATGAATATCCTTACTTAGAGATTAAAACAAATGTCTCAAATGGAACATACATTAGATCGCTAGTTAATGATATAGGCAATAAATTAAAAACAGGAGCATATATCACTTTGTTAGAAAGAACAAAAATCAATGGACTTTCTCAAATTCAAGATATAAATATAAATTTTTTATTAGATATGAACCAATTTCAAATTAAATCAAAAGATAAATTACAAAGTTGATTTAACGGAATTATTGATGAACAAATAAATTTAACTAATGGTAATTATTTAATTGAATTTCAAAAGAACTATGTTGGTTTTTTTGAACTAAAAGATAAACAAATTATTAAAATTAAATTATTTGGAAAAAAAATAGAAAAATTACTGAAAGGATAATTATGTATAAAATGTTTGTTTTTGATATAGATGGAACATTGGTCCAACACCTTACAAATTCGTTATCAAAAGAAATAAAAGACATGTTTAAAAGATTAAAAGAAAAAGGTTATATTGTAACTCTTGCAACAGGTAGAGATTTTGTTTCTATTGGAGACATTCATAAAAATGAAAATATTGATTATTTCATTGGAGCAAATGGTTCTTTTATTTATGATCTAAAAAATAATAAATATATTTTCAATTCACCAATTAATTTTGATGAGTACAAAGAATACCAAGATAAAGTTCTGTTCAAAAATTCAAAAGATGTTAAAACAGTTATTTTGTCTGATTTAGAAAGTGTTTATGTATGAGAAAAAGAAGAGAAAAAAGGACCTTGATTTTGATCGGCATTTAAAGAAAAATTTAGAGAATTAGATGATGCAGTTGATTCTTTGATTAAAAGCGATTTTCATTTGGTAACAATTGAATGTGCAAATCAGTCTAATCTTTGCAAAATTACTAGCGAATATTTTGAACAAAAAAAATCAAATATGCATGTTCAGGCAAGTTGATCAACAGGATTTTTTATAGCAAATAAAGGAATTACAAAAGCACATTCAATAAATATGCTATGCGATTACTTATCAATTGAAATGAGAGAAGTTATGGCTTTTGGAGATAGTGGAAATGACAAAGAAATGATTGAGCAAGTTGGTTGAGGTGTTGCAATGGGCAATGCAACAGCAGAAATCAAAGAGATAGCAAATGATATAACAATTGATGTAGATCAATTTGGTACTTTAAAATATCTTGAGAAAAAAGGAATAATCTAAAATGAAAATTTATCAATTTGATATTGATAAAAAAATAGAAAAGGAAAAGAAATCTATCCTTTTATTGGGTGAATTTGAAGTTTTTCATAAGGGTCATTTATCGCTATTTAAAAAGGCATTAGAATTAAAAAATAAGGATTATGAAATTGGGATTTTGATAATTGAAAAAAAAGATAAAAAACCTTATCTTCAATTAATTTCTAATAGAATTTTGAATTTAAAATATATTGGATTTGACTTTGTGATTAAAACTAATTTTGATGAAAAATTTAAAAAAATAGAAGGAATTAAATTTATTGAATATCTAAAATACAATTTTAATGTATGTAACTTTATTGTAGGAAGTGATTTTAGATTTGGAAAAGATAGAAAATATGAAGCAAAAGATATTGAAAAAAAATCTAATGTAAAAACATTTATTTTAGATCTTTTTGAAATTGATAATCAAAAAGTTTCATCTTCATTAATAAAAAATGAAATTATTAATGATCAATTTAATATAGCAGCTTCTAATTTGGTTAAACCTTTAATATTTAATATTTCAATTGAATCTAATTTAGTTAAATGATCAAAAAATGTTTTAGTTCCACCCACAGGAATTTATTTAATTGAAATTTTAATTAACAGTAAATGAGTACCTGGAAAATTAGAAATAAAATCTAATAGCAATATTAATTTAATTGATGTAAAAATAAAAAATATAAAGACCAAAATTAAGTTAATAAAAAAAAATTAATTATTTTATTATTTTTTTAATTTGATTTACTTTATTCAATCTTTCTCAGGGTAAGTCTAAATCATCCCTACCAAAATGTCCATAAAATGATGTTTGATAGTAAATAGGTTTTTTTAAATCTAAATCTTTAATAATTCCAGAAGGTGATAAATCAAAAACTTTATTAATAATATCTATTATTTTATTTTCACTTAATTTTGAAGTTCCAAAAGTTTCGACATTAATAGAAATTGGTTTTGTTAAACCAATTCCATAAGAAAGTTGTATTTCAATTTCATCCGCAACACCGGCAGCCACTAGATTTTTTGCAACTCATCTTGCAGCATATGCTGCTGAACGATCAACTTTAGTATAATCCTTACCACTAAATGCACCACCACCATGAGCAGCAGCCCCTCCATAAGTATCAACAATAATTTTTCTTCCTGTTAAACCAGTATCACCAATTGGCCCACCAATTAAGAATTTTCCAGATGGATTGATATATGTTTTGTATTTGTAATTTAATTTAGGAAAATATTTTTTAACAACTGGATCAACAACTTTTTTAATTATTTTTTCTTCAAATTGTTTATTTGAAATATTTTCTCCATGTTGAATAGACATTAGTATAGTATGTAATTTTGGATTTTTAGGATCATTATAATCAATTGTCACTTGTGATTTCATATCTGATTTAATATCATTATCTTTTTTTCTTTCTTGTTCACATTTTTTAACAAGCTCATGTGCGATAGAAATTGGAAGTGGCATATAATTTTTTGTTTCGTTTGTAGCATAACCAAACATAATACCTTGGTCACCAGCTCCAATTTCTTTGCTATTTTTTTTATCTACAGCTTGATTTATATCTGGAGATTGAGAGTGAACATTAGAAAGAATTGAAAAGTCATCTTCTGTGTATCCTAGATCTAAAATAACTTCTCAAGCAAGTTTAACTATATCTACATATGTTTTTGTTGTAAGTTCTCCACCAATGACAATTAATCTATTTGTTGCCATAACTTCAATTGCAACTCTAGCATCTTTATCTTTTTCTAAAACTGCATCTAATACTTTGTCTGAAATTTGATCACAAATTTTATCTGGATGACCTTTACCTACTGATTCTGATGTAAATAAACCTTTTATTTTCATAACTAATTTAGATTATACTGTATTTGTTTAAATGCTTCAATAATTATTTGTTTTTATATATAATTTGAAAGTATTATTTAAAAGATATTTACATATGGAAGATAAAAACAAAAACCCATTAAACAATGATAGTAATGAAGAAAGTTTTGAATTTTCTAATACTGATTCTATAACAGAAAGTAATGAGATTGAGGTTAAAAGTGAGCCTATAGAAGAAACTGAAAATTCAAGTACTTCAAGTAATAATAATCAACCTATTGAGCAACAAAGTTCTCCACAAAAAGAAAATAATAAGGTTTCAAATGATTCAACAGATGAAACTAAGAAAAAATCAAAACTTTCAAAAAAAGAAAAAATATTTTTATGATCTGCTTGATCATTTGCTTTAGCTGCTGGTATTTTTGTACTTGCAGTTGGTCTTGTTGTTGCTCTAAAAAGAAAAAACAATGAATCAAATAATAATCCTGTTTTACCTCCTGAATCTACACCACAACAAAAATTTGAAGAAAAAATTAAAAATGTTAAACTAGAAGCAATTCAACCTTTAGCTTCAGAAACAGAAGCATCAACTGTGACTATGGAAAATTATTCAGATTATATTAGTGGAATTCCCAATAATGAAGATAATTTTGTTGTGGAAGTTTTATCAATTACACCAAATCAAGATAATACTTCATCACTAGATGTTGAAATTAAATTTAGTGATCCAGTAGATGGGTTAGAACCAATTACTAAAACATTTAATGTTAGAGGATTTAAAGGCGACACAGTTTCAACACCAGATGAAATTCAAAAAGAATTTGAATCTAAAATTGATGAAATAGTTTCAAATATTACAATTAATGATAATGGCAAACAAACTTTAGTTTTAAATGTTGATAAGAATAATATTAATTTATTAACACAAGGTTGACCAGAAAAAAGTAATTCTTTAGATTTTGTAATAAATTCAGTATCTTTAGATGAAAATGATAAAACTGCTGTTGATGTTAATGTAACTTTTTCTGATCCATCTCAAACATTAACTACTGATAGAACAATTGTAATTTCTGGATTTAAAG
>CASFBV010000087.1 GCA_949293065.1 uncultured Mycoplasma sp. | reverse complement strand
TTTACTTCATTATTTTCTAAATATTCGACAATTGAAGAGTTTATTTTCAATATTTTAATCAATTTTTGTAATTCAATTTTGTTTATTTCTTTTATTTTATTCATATTTTTCCTCCATATATATATATATATATGCGAAAAAATGACCAAAAACGCCAAAAAAATAAAAAAATTCTTACTTTTTCCACATTTTAGTGTGCAAAACTACCTAAATGTGGAAAAATCTAATTTTCTATTATTTGAATTTTATCGATATTTATTTAATGTAAAATATATAAGATATGTTTGATCACAAAAAAATTGAAAAAAAATGACAAAAATTTTGGTTAGATAACAAAATTTTTAAAACAACAGAGAATAAAAATAAAAAATTCTATGTTTTAGATATGTTTCCATATCCATCAGGGGCAGGATTACATGTCGGGCATCCAGAAGGTTATACAGCAACAGATATTATTGCAAGATATAAAAGATTTAATGGTTTTGATGTTTTGCATCCTATAGGTTGAGATGCTTTTGGTCTTCCAGCCGAACAATATGCATTACAAACAGGAAATAATCCTATAGATTTTACAAAAAAAAATATAAACACTTTTAGAAACCAACTCCAATCTCTTGGTTTTTCATATGATTATGATAAAGAAGTTGATACAACAGATCCTAAATACTATAGATGAACACAATGAATTTTTGCTCAAATGTGTAAAAAAGGATTAGCTAAAATTAAAGAAGTTGATGTTAATTGATGTGAAGGATTAGGAACTGTTCTAGCTAATGAAGAAGTTATTGAAGATGAAAATGGAAATAAAGTTAGTGAACGAGGTGGATTTCCTGTTGTTAAAAAACCAATGAAACAATGAGTGTTGAAAATAACTAATTATGCTGATAAATTATTAGAAGGTTTAAATGAAGTTGATTGACCTAATTCTTTAATTTCTTTGCAAAAAAATTGAATTGGAAAAGAAATTAAAGATGGAAAGGTTACTTATCACTTAAGAGATTGGGTTTTTGCAAGACAAAGATATTGAGGAGAACCATTTCCTGTCCTATTTGACGAAGATAATAATGTTTATGTTGTTGAAAATTTAGTTGAATTACCAATTATGAACAACATAAAGCCATCAGGAACCGGAGAATCTCCATTAGCAAATAACAAAGAATGAGTAAATGTTGAAATAGAAGGAAAAAAATATCGCAGAGATACAAATACAATGCCTCAATGAGCCGGATCTTCTTGATATTATTTAGCTTATATTTTAAAAAATGATGATGGAACATATACAGATCTAAATTCCAAAGAAGCTTATGAAAGATTTAAGAAGTGATTGCCTGTTGATTTATATATAGGAGGTCAAGAACACGCTGTATTGCACTTACTATATGCAAGATTTTGACATAAAGTTTTATTTGATTTAGGAATTGTTCCAACTAGTGAACCTTTTTACAAATTAGTAAATCAAGGAATGATTTTGGGAACTGACAATCAAAAAATGTCAAAATCAAGAGGTAATGTAATTAACCCAAATGAAATTGTTGAACAATATGGAGCTGATACATTAAGAGTTTATGAGATGTTTATGGGGCCATTAACAGATTCTAAACCTTGAAACACAAAAACTCTTGAAGGAACATACAAATGACTAGAAAGAGTTTGAAGATTATATGAAAGATTTTTTAACAAAGAATTAATTTTAAATTCTTCTATCGAAGATCAAAAAACTGAATCTATTTATCACCAAACAATCAAAGGAATTACAAATGATATAGAAGAATTAAAATTTAATATAGCAATTTCAAAAATGATGGTTTACATTAATCATTTATATAAACTAAGTGAAATTAATGATATTAAATATTTAAAAGATTTCTTAATCCTTCTTTCTCCATTTGCTCCACATATTGCAGAAGAATTAATGGAAAAACTTGGTGAAAAAACAATGAATTATCAAGTTTGACCAAAATGAGATGAAAATAAAATACTGCCTGATGCTATTGTTTTATCAATTCAAGTTAATGGTAAATTAAGAGGAACTATTGAAATTGATGAAAATATGGATGAAGATGAAATTAAAAATTTAGCATTAAAAAATGAAAATGTTAATAAATTTGTTCAAGGTAAAGAAATCAAAAAAGTTATTTATATAAAAAATAAAAATATTAATTTTGTTGTATAATTGAAAAAGTATTTTTTACTAATAACACATACATAAGGAGGAAAAGTTTATGGCAAGAGTTGATGAACTAACAGGTAGAAAACCTATGTCAGGAAATTACCGTTCACATGCTTTAAATGCAACTAGAAGAAAATTCAACTTAAATCTTCAAAAAGTTACAATTATGGAAAACGGTAAAAAAGTTACATATAGAGTTACAGCTAAAACAGCTAGAACATTAAGAAAGCAAGGAAGAATTTAGTCCTTTGTTTTCTGTTTAACAATTTAAAAGATTAAATAAAAATAAAGGCATTACAATAAAGTAGTGCCTTTTATTAAAAGGAGTTTATTATGTCAAATCAAGAGCAGCAGAACCAGAGCATCTCAAACATGCCTGCAACTAAAAAAATAACATTTTTTTCAGCTATTCTAGTTGTTATGGGTTCATCTATTGGAGCGGGAATATTTTTTAAATCATTCTCTGTTCTTTCTAATTCACAAGGATCCTTAATATTAGCTTTACTTTGTTGAATCATTGCAGCATTTTCTGTTATAGCAATGGCTTTAGCTTTAATTGAAGTAATTTCTGCAAGAAATGATAATTTATCATTTTTAGGATGGGTTAAAACATTCAATTCTAAAACAACATTTAAAGCAGCAAAGAATTTTATGTTTTATATTTATTTGCCATTAAATTACTTTTATATGCCACTTTATTTTTTTCAATCAATCCAAGATGGATTTGGTGCCTTGATAAATAGAGATGCAACTTTTGGAACTAATTTTGATTGATTGATTTGAACATTGCTTTCAGTGACACTACTTTCATATTTCATTTTTGTATCTGGATTATCTGCAAAAATAGGAGAAATGCAAAATAGAATTATTACATTTATCAAATTCATTCCGCTTGTTGCTGTCGCAATTATTGGCTTTGTTTTGGTTGGAATGAATGCAGGTGGTTGAAACAATACTCACATGTTCATTCAAAAAGATAATAATGCTATTTCAGAAGGAAAAAGTTTGATTTCATTTTTACCTGGAGTAGGTATGTTCTTAGCAATTAGTGCTATTTTCTTTGCTTATGATGGATTTTATGTAGCTGCAGGATTACAATCAGAAATGAAACACCCAAAAAAAACACCAATGGCTATTTGTGTAGGTTTGGTTGCTGTAACAATTGCATATCTAACAATTTCAATTTCAATGACAATAAATGGCGGTTCATTCCCTAATATTGGTTCATATATGATTGCAAAATGGCATGATACTGGAAGAATAATTTATGGAATAATAAACATTTTAATTTCAATTTGCATTTTAGGGATCATTAATGGATATGCAATTTGAACTCCAAGATTCATTGAAGATCTTATTAAAAATGGAGAATTGCCTTTTTCATGAAAATACAAAAATAAATTGAACAGCAATAAACCTACTGTTGGAATAATGTATTCAATAATTTCGACATTACCTATCTTTATTCTTTTCACATTAATAGGAGCATTAGGATACTTTAATCAATCAGGATATGATAATTCATATGGATCAGGCATGTCAAATCTATACTCATTCGCTGATCTGATGGGAACATGAACAACATTGTTTACCTTTGGTTTCATTACATTATCTATATTTGGATGTTTAAAAAATAGAAAAACAAAACTCATAAAAACAGATCAAAAAAAATACTTCAAACCCTTTGCAATATTTTCAATTATATTAGTTGCTCTTCCCTTAATAGTTACTGTTTTAGTTCCAATTGTAGATTTAATATTATTATGCAAAGTTGATAGAAGTTTATTTGATGGAAACTTTAATGAATTAATAGTATCAAGAGTTTTAACAGTTGCAGTTTTAATTATATTTGCTGCTTTCTCTTATATTCCTATTTGAATTGAAAATAGGGGTTGAAGAAGAATTGGAACAAAATCAAATAACTTTTAATTTGATTTTGTTTTTAAATAATAATCAATAAATTTTTTAGTTTTATCAATTAAATAAAAGGGGATATATAAAATATTTTTTTCTACTTTTAAATATCCAAAAGTATATTTGATTGCTATTTGACAATCATAATTTTTTAAATAATTTTTTAAAGCTGTTTTGTCTTTAATTTGAGATGATTTAATTTCAATAGGAATAACTAAATCTTTATATTTAAGAATAAAATCTAGATGAAATTTTGTATTAAATGAAAAATATTGAATTTGTTCGCTTCTAAATTGTGAAGTTAATTGCTGCAAAACAAATGTTTCCATTAATGAATGCTTACTTTGAAAATCTTTATTCAATAAAATTAAATCATTAGAAATATTTAGCAAATGCTTAAATAGTCCTACATCTTTCAAATAAATTTTAAAATTTTGATTAATTCCAGTTGCAATATTGTCTTTTATTTGAAAAATTTGATCAATAATTTTTGAACTCAATAATCAATTTAAAGAGTTTTCATATTCTCTTGATCTTGCTTGTTTATTTATTTTGGTAAACATAAATTTATTAGATGAATTATTTAATTGATTAGGAATAGATAAAAACACTTCATTTATTTTTTTTGCACTAACTTTTGAATTCGAAATAATAAACTCGTTTTTGAAATTGTTAATCAATGTTTCTTGTGCAAAATTAATTTTATTTAAATTTTTTGTTGATTTTCATACCGATAAGCAATCAGGCATACCACCAACAATTAGGTAATTTTGCAATTCAAATAATAACTGATTGTGCAGAATTTTATCTAAATGATTTTCCAAATTAATATTTAAATATTCTTTAAAAAGGTTAGGATTTGCAAATTGAAGAAATTCTTCAAAAGAATTTGGTTTTAATTCGACAATTTTAATTTTGTTCATAAAATGACTAATATCCATATTTAATAAAGTACCAGGATTTGAACTGGAAATTATTAAATAAAATGGTGGTATTTTTTCATAAACAAAATGAATTAAACTCATAATTGTAGGACATGATTGAATTTCTTCAATAACAAATAAAGTATCATTGATATTAACCTCAAAAAAACCCAATAATCCTGCTGTTTTATTCAATAATTCTTCTAATGATAATGGATTTGCAAATAATTCATTAATTTCAGTCATCTCTTCAAGATTAATATAAATTATCTGTCTAAATTCTTTTTTACCAAATTCTTTTATTAAAGTTGTTTTACCCACTCCTCTTGCGCCTAATAAAATTAAAGGTTTACCTCTACCTGTTTTTTTTCATTCTAATAAATCTGAGTAAATTTCTCTATATTCCATAGTATTATTTTATCAAAAATGTGATTTTTTAGCATTAAAAAAGTTAATTTTTGTGAAAAAATACACATTTTTTACCTATTTATTTTGTATTTTTTCACATTTTTTAACTATTTAGCATATCAAATATATATATAAATATATATATATTGATAAAAT
>CASFBV010000086.1 GCA_949293065.1 uncultured Mycoplasma sp. | reverse complement strand
TTTGTTGCTGTTTTTTTTAGCAGCAGCAGGTTTTGCTGAAGCAGAGTTTTTAATAGCTTTTCTAGCTTTTTCAATAACTTCTTTTAATTGTTTTACTGATTTATCTAATTGTTTTTGTTCAGCAGCATTAATTGGTAATTCAATAATTTCTTGAATACCATTTGCACCAATAACTGCAGGAACTCCTGTATATACACCTTTATTTTTGTAGTGTCCATCTAGGAATGCTCCAACTGCTAAAACTTTTCTTGAATCTCTAATAATGTTTTCACAAATATTTGCTAAGTTAACACCAATCCCATAGAATGTTGCTCTTTTTCTATCAATAATTTCATATGCTTTTCTTCAAACATATTCATGAATTTTTGGGAAATCTTTTTCACTAATTCTTTTTGCTTTAACAAAATGTGATAATGGTAATCCACCTACTGTTGCAACTGAGAATGCTGAACATGATGAATCTCCGTGTTCTCCTAGAACATAAGCTTGAATTGATTGTGGTGCAATATTCAATCTTTTTGATAGTTCTCTAGTTAATCTAGCAGAATCTAATGATGTACCTGATCCAATAACCATATTTTTATCAAATCCTGTAACTTCTTGATAAACAAGTGTTAAGATGTCAACAGGGTTTGAAGCAATAACTGAAATTCCTTTGAATCCTGATTTTTTAATGTTTTCAGCAATGTCTCTCATAATAACAGCATTACCTTCAACCATGTTTAATCTTGTCTCACCTGGTAATTGAGGTCTTCCTGCTGTTACAACAACAATATCAGCATCTTTACAATCTTTATATGTTGCTGCAAAAACATTGAATGGGTAATCCATAGGTGCATTACCATCTTCGAAGTCTAGTACTTGTCCTTCAACATTTGTTTTGTTAACATCAATAATTCCATATTCTGATGCTAATCCTCTATTCATAGCTGAGTATAAGAATGAACATCCTACAGCTCCAGCTCCAACTAAAATAATTTTTTTAGCTTTCATCTTTTTTTCTCTCCTAATTTTTTATTAACTTAAATATTATATGACTTATTACAAAAAATGTATAATCTATTTTATGTATTATATTTATGGAAATGAAGATTTTATAATTGATGAAAAAATCAAAGAAATAATTAATAATAATTTAGAATCAAAAGTTTTTCATTTTAATTCAGATGTGAAAATAAATGATGTTATAAATCAAATTTCTAGTTTTTCATTATTTGATTCAAAAAAAATTTTGGTTTTTTATAATTTTCCGTTTTTATTAAAATCAAATGATAATGAAACAAAAGCTATTATAAATTCAATTAAATTTAAACCAAGTTCTACTATTTTGATTTTTACATCTGAAAAAATAAATGAAAAAGATGCTAAAAATGAATTGCTTGATTTTATTAAAAAAGAAGCATTAAATATTGAATGTGAAGAATTAAATGATAAACAAATAGAAATAAAAGTTAAAGAGCAAATTAAAAATATGAATGCAACAATTAGTGAAATAGATTTAATTTATTTTTTATCTAAAGTTCCTAACAAGTTGTCAATAATATTTAGTGAATTGGAAAAATTAGTTTCTTTAGATAAAAATATTTCAAAAAATAACATAGACAATTTAGTTCAAAAATATGATTTAAGTTCAGTATATGATTTTGTTAATGCTTTTCAAAGCCAAAATTATGATTTATTATTCCAAGTTTATAATGAAAAAATAAATCAAGGTGATTCAATTCAAAATTTAATTTCACAATTGTCAAATGTTTTAGAAATTTGTTCGAGAATTTATTCATTAAAAAAATCAGGACTTTCACTGATTCAAATTGAAAAAGAAATGAATAAACATAGTTTTGTAATTAAAAAAAATAATGATTTTTTAGAATCTGTTGGAAATAAGAAAATTAATAAATTAATAAAAAATCTTTCAGAATTAGATTCAAAAATAAAAATCGGATTAGTTGATGAACAAATTGGATTTGAAAGATTTTTATTAGAAGTTATAAAAGAAGAAAATTAATTAAATTTATTTAGTGATGTAGCATCGTCAATTGTTGAATTTTTGCTTGTGTTGTTTTGATTTTTATCATTAGAATTAGATGAAACTTCTTCTTTTATTTTATTTGATTTAAATGAAAATTTAGATTCATTTCCATTTATTAATCTGATTATATTTTGTCAATGTGATGTTGCAACGATTATTGATGCAGCAAATAAACAAACAGGGGATAGTCAAAATTGACCACAAATAATAACAGTATCCATATGTTTGAAAAATGGTATTAAAAATGCTAGTGCTGCTAAAATGTAAGGAACTGTAATAGAACCTAATGAGACATATTTTGTTTTTCAAACTATTGCAACAAATATTACTGTTCCAATCATTGCAAGGAATATGCTAATTGATGCTAACATTCCTAAAAATGATGCGGCACCTTTACCGCCTTTGAATTTGAAATAAATTGGGAATATATGTCCTATTATCACAAACAATAAACACACTTGCGGAAGAAGAGCAGAAAATGCTTCTGTTTTACTTTGTAATAATCCCATAATAAATCCAATTCAAAAACTTTTTGATGTATCTAAAAAAAATACCAATAATCCAAATTTGAATCCATATGCTCTCATTGCATTAGTTGCACCAGCATTACCTGATCCAATTTCTTTGATATTCTTTTTACTTGAACTAAATTTGGTCAAAATTATTGAAAAATTAATTGAACCAATCAAATAACACAATATGCATCAAATAATGTTGTAAAGAATATTCATACTATTTTTTTGCCTTTTTATCCTTTTCAGAAAATGATAATTCTGCTGTATCTTTATAAATGCTTGCAGCTATTTTCATAATATGTTGTTTTATTGAATTTGAAATTTCTTCATTTTCAATTCCATAATCAATAGTTGCCAATGCAAATCCTTCAATAGAACCTAAATCATATCTAATACCTTCAAATTCGTAAGCATATATTTTTTCCTCTTTTAAATAATCGTCAAAGCAATCTACTAAGTTTATTTCTTGACCTTCTTTTGGTTCTAATTTTTCTAGATATTTAACTATTGAGTAGTTAAAAATATATCTACCTAAAATCGCTTTTGAAGATGGTGCCTTAGAAGGATTTGGTTTTTCAACTGCACCTGAAATTTCAAATATTTGATCATTTTTTTCTTTTTCATTTTTCGGTTTAACTATTCCATATTTACTTAATTTCTCATGAGCAACTGTTTGAACTCCAACAATTGAAGATTTTAATTTATTATATTGATCAATCATTTGTTTAATTACAGGAGTTTTTGATTTGATTAAATCATCACCTAAGATAACCGCAAAAGGTTCATCCTTAAAAAATCTAGCACCAGTTAAAATCGCATGTCCCAATCCCAATTGTTCATATTGATAAACAACTTTAATCACAGCTTCACGGTTTGTTTTTTTAACATGCTTTAATAGCTCTAATTTATTTTTTGATTTTAACTCTTTTTCAAGAGGGATGTTTGGTTCAAAATATTTCATAATTTCTTGTTTTCTTGTAGAAATGACTAAAATAATTTCTTCAATCCCTGATGCTATTGCTTCATCTACTAATAAATCAATTGATGGACGATTTAAAATTGGAACTAATTCTTTTGGAATAATTTTTGTCATAGGTAAGAATCTAGTTCCTCAACCAGCAGCTGGAATAATTAATTTTTTAATTTTTTGATCATTTTTCATAATACATAAATATTAACATAATTAAATATTTATTTAATTCATAAGTTCTAATGCAGCAAAATGTGATATAATAAATATGTCTTAAAAATAGCTTCAATTACAAAAATAATTCTTAGTTAATAATTAAAAATTAAGGAGAAATATGATTAAAAACAAAAGAGTCTTATTTTTTTCTGTTTTACTTTCAAGTTTAGCAGCTACACCTTTTTTATTTACAATTTCATGTTCCAAAAATTCATCATCTTCTAATGATAATGACTCAAATGATGAAATACAAATTCCACCGACAATTAATGATG
>CASFBV010000085.1 GCA_949293065.1 uncultured Mycoplasma sp. | reverse complement strand
TCCAAATCTTTTTCATTAAGAGATTTTAATCTTGAATCACTACTTGCTTTTGCTTCTTCAACTGACATACTTTTTTCGGGTTTTGAATTAAGTTCTTTAATCAATGATTCAATTGCTTTATTATGTTCACTAGTTTCTTGATTCAAATAAATTAAATTTTTAGTTTTTGAATAAGTTTCTGGATTTTGATTATATAAAACATTATTTAAATCTTGATATTTATCTAAATTTAATTTTGACTCAGAATCATTTTTATTTGAACATGAAACAATCGCAAAAACTGGTGTTGTTGCTAGAACTGTTGCTCCAGCTAATGAAAATATTAAATTTTTTCTCATAAATTTCATTCTCCTAAATTCATATTATTTATATAAAGTTATTATACAAAAAAACAAAAATTTAAATAATCTGATTTTTATATTCACAAAACAAATATTCAAATTTCAAAAGTTAATAATATACAATTAATAAATATGTTTTCGTCTCCAATTCAAATTGTTAATTTTACAATAAGTTTAGTTTGTTCATTAATAACAATCATAAATGTTATTCCTCAGGGTTTAAAAACAATTTGAAGTAGAAATACATCAGGACTAAGTAAATATTATTTTATTTTTGCATTAGTTTCTTGTTCGCTTTGACTTGCACTTGGTATTTTTTCGATTTGTACCCCATTTGTTTTAAATGAATATAAAGATTTAGATTTTAAAACTAAATTAGTACAAGGATTAAACGCAGGTTTAGCTTCTATTATTACAAACACAGTTGGAATAATTATTTATATCATCATTTTATTTATTAAAATTAACAATCTAAAAAAAGCTAAAAAATTAAACATATCAGAAATTGACTATTGTAAGCAAATACTAGAAACAAGAAAACATAAAGCAGAAAATTTATAAATATCTTAAAATTAAGATATGCCAATTGGTTTAATTTGTTCAATCTTTACAACAATTATCTTAATTCTTATTTGTTGTTTTAATAATAAAACTAAAAAGATATTTTCTTGCTATTGATTTTATTCAATTTTAGGATTTATCTTTTTAGTTTATTTTATTGTGTTTAGATGAACAAAAGAGTTATTATCTTGAATCAATAATGACGACCGAAATTTATTTGGTGGTATGGATGTTATTATTTCAAAGGTACTATTATTAGATATGTGTCCTTTCAATGTTGTTGCACTATGCATATTTATGATATTTGATAAAAAGAGAGAAATATTATCATTGATTAGTCCATTTGGAATAATCGGAGGCGCAATCACTGTTTATGGACAAATAAGTACTGAAGGAATTGGTAGTCCTTCATTTTCGTGAGTTTCAAGTGTTGGAAACATTGAATGATGACAATATATTTTTCTCAACCAATTGTATTTTATAATGCACTTTTTCTTACTTGTTATTTCTACCATTGTATTTTTAAATTCAAAAGGATTTAATTGATTGAAAATAATTAATACACATGTATATGCAGTTGTTTTCTTTACATACATTTCTTGCGTTGTAATAGGTTTAGATATAAAATGAAATGCAACCGGAATTGTTGCTAATGATTGATCAAAATTTGGAGAGTATTCAACAATAGGTTCAATGTTATCATTTTTAAAATTTCCTGAGCAACCAATTGTTGTTTTCATATTTGTATGATTAATAATTTTGATTATGATTTGACTAAGAAATTTAATGGTTATAGATATGAGATACAATCAAAAGGACATAGTAATATCTAAACAAGCAAAACAAAAGTATTTAAAATTTATATATCATAATAAGTAATATAGTTCACAATTTGATAACTTTTCTTTATTTTAATTCACGTCTCATTGTAGGCGTAGCTTTCATATCTTTGATGTCTTTTTCTATTCTATCTACTTTAGTTTCTAACACATCAAGACGAGATTCAATTTTATCTAATCTTGAATCAACTTTTTTGTTATGCTCTTTTTGCTCTTGATTAAACTCTTTTTGCTCTTTAACAAATTCATTCATATTAGACATAAACTCTAAAACTTTTTCTTCAAAATTTGATTTTTTCATATTATCCTTCTTTGTTCCTATAATTGTTAATTTTGTTTTCTTATTTGAAAGTTCGATTCATCAAATTCATCAATTGATTCTAATTGATCAATCTTATCTTTTGCTTTGCTTTTTTGGAAATTCTATTCATATACTCATTTTAACATAAAACAATTTATTATTCACTTTCGCTTTTACATAAACATATTTTAAATTGAAATTATTCATCTTTTGGGCAATATATTCCATCTACCCCACTAAAAAATTCTTTCGGATAATCTATTTCAAATAAAAGATTTTTGCCATTTATATGCTTAAACGATAATTTATAAGCATGTAATCTTTGTCTAAATTCATCAACATACAAATCATATAAGTCATCTCCTAAAACTGGATGATTGATGTATTTCAAATGAACTCTTATTTGATGAGTTCTTCCTGTTTTTAAAACACATTTAACTAATGTATATTTTTCATATAAATGAAGTGGATAAACATCTGTATATGACTCTTTCCCATTATGTCTTGTAACCATCATTTTTTGTCGATCATTCACACATCTACCTATAGGTAAATCAATATGTGTTACATCATTTTCAATTATTCCCTTAACTATTGCTTTATATTCTCGATTTACTTTGTGTTTTTTAATCAAATCAGCGAAATAACGATGAGCCTCATTTGTTTTAGCTACTAATAAAAGACCTGATGTATATTTGTCTATTCGGTGAACAATCCCAGGTCTAATTGGACCATTTAAATCTGATAAATTTTTAAAATGATATAACAATGCATTAACTAAAGTTTTGTCATAATTACCAGGAGAAGGGTGAACAACCATTCCTGATGGTTTGTTTATAACAACAATATGTTCGTCTTCATAAACAATGTCAAGAGGAATATTTTGTGGTTCAATTTTATATTCTTTGTTTTGAGGCTTTTTTGTTATTTTAATTACATGTCCTGGCTTAACCGTAAAGTTTGGTTTTCTAACTTCTACAGTTTCATCCACATAAACTCCATAATCTAAAATGATATTTTTGACTTCATTCCTTGAGATATCACTATTATCGGAAATGTATTTGTCAATCCGATCTTGATATTCAACATTAATTATTATTTCATCTTTTAAAACCATAATTACTTCACTAATGAATTTGAAAAAATCTCAGTTTCATATTGATATGAATTTGTTGTATTTTTATGAAATATAAATCCGTTATCCAATCCTTCTTGTGTTATATATAATTCAATTTGATAATTTGAATTTTTATAAATTTTAAAATA